>CAZCEE010000373.1:0-2666 GCA_964497165.1 uncultured Schumannella sp.
TCCAAATTACGCAGGCCTACGTCCGCATCAACTAGCGCGACCCGCGACCCGCGCGGCACCTCGAACGTCACGCCCTTGAGCACCTCGCGGAACTCGGGCTCGGGGGTGCCTTCGGGCGAATCCGTCACATGTGCGACGGATTGCACGCCCGAGCCGCCCGAAATCGACGGATTAGTGCCCTCAGCGACCTCCGGCGGCACCGCGTAGGTGAAACGCACGTCATCGAACCGGATCGCGGCGCTCGTCACGACCGGGGCGGCGGGTTCGATTGCGGCATCCCCTTCGGTCTCTGCGGGGATGCGGATGATCTCCTGAATGCGCCCGAGCGCGCCGAGCGCCTGGTTGATCGAGTTGATCGCCCCGAAGGTGGTGGCGATCGGTGAGATCAGCAGGAACAGGAACAGGATGAACGAGACGAGTGAGGCGATCGTGATGGCGCCCGACGCGACGCGGTATCCGCCGACACCGATGACGACGAGAAAGGCGACCTGCATCGCGATGCCCGCGATCGGCACGACCATCGCCGAGATCTTCGCGACCTTGAATCCGGCACGCTTCGCAGCTTCCGCCTCGACGATGATCGCGTCGGTCTCACGCTCGGTGGCGTTAGCCGCGCGCACGGTGCGGATGGCCCCGATCGCACGCTCGACCGCCGAGGCGACGGCCCCCACGCGCTCCTGCTGTTCGAGCGAGGCGGGGCGGATGCGCGACGACAGCAGGATGCCGCTGCCGAGGGCGAGCACGATGACGAGCAGCGTCAGGCCGAGCAGCACCGGGTCGACGACGAGCATGCCGATGATCGCCCCGACGAAGATGACAGCACCGCCTAGAGCGTCGAGCAGCCCCTGCGTGATCACCGCGTAGAGCAGCGTCGTGTCGGAGCCGACACGCGACACCAGGTCGCCGGTGCGGCGACGGTCAAACTCCGAGATCGGGAGGCGCAGCATCCGTCGCACCAAGGCGCGACGGGCCGAGAACACCACCGAGGTGCCGATACGTTGCAGCAGGTAGTGCTGGATGCCGCTGAGGATCGCCGCGACGACGACAAGAGCGACGAGCACCCAGACGAGCATCCCGAGCGCACCGCCGGCTTCGACGATGCCGACAACCTGGCCGGCGAGCAGCGGCTGCGCGAGCGAGGTCGCCGCGCCGACGAGCGACAGGATCGCGACGGCGACAAGCGTGCCGCGATGCTCGAGCAGGTACGGCACCAGCTCACGGAACGAGGCCCGGGGCCCGGCGTCGGCATCCTTGCGGCCGCGGCGCAGCACGCCGCCTCGGGAATCGCTCACTCTCGACCCTAACCCGGCGTCACCGGGTCAGCCCGCCGGGGATCCGCCGATCGAGCAGCCGGTCGCCGAGAACTTCTCCACCCAGTCGTCGGTGAGCGCCCCGAACTCCTCACCGAGCGGCGTGAGAGCCGACGAGCACGCGCTGAAGACGACATCTGTCTCGCCCAGGTCGCCGGGGAGCACCGCCGTCAGACCGAAGTCGTGCAGCACCCATGCCGTGAATGAGGCGCTGTCGTTCGCGCCGCCGATGTCTTGTGGAATGCCGAGGTAGAGGGTGCCGTTGCCCGCCCCGTCGAGCAGTGCGGGCTGCTGGCAGTGCGGCACGTAGTCGGCGAACACCTCGTCGGTTGCCTCCTCGACCTGCCGCAGCCCGTTGCCCGCGGTGATCGTCGACCCGAGTTCGGTGTTCACGACCGGCAACACCAGCAGCGACAGGTCGTCGGGCCAGTCTCCGTCGCGCGGAGTGACGCTGATGTCGACCATGGTGAACGTGAACCCGCGGCCCGAGATGACCGCCTCATCCACCTCGCCGCTGCACCAGGCCACCGTCGCGGCCACGGCATCCGCCGCCTCAGTCACCATGTGGGGCAGCGAGGCGTGCACGATCACCGCGAGGTCGGCGGTCGCGCCGTTCGGGGCGGTGAGGATGCCGACCAGCCCGAGCAGCGCGTCGTCGGGCAGCACCAGCTCGGCCGGCAGGTCGACGGTGTCGGTCGGCTCGGCGGGTGTCGCGCTCGGCTCGGTCGACGTCTCGGTCGGGTCGGGGGTGCCCGGCACGCAGCCGGCGAGCAGCAGAGCTGCCGCCGCGAGGCCGACGAACGCGACCGATCGGATGCGCATGCCCCCAGCGTAGGCGGCCCAGGTGGGCGGGGGTCGAACCGAAACGGAGGGAAACTCGCAGTGTCAGGGGGGTCGACCTAGACTCGATTCTCGTGTCCGCCCCTGTGATCATCGCCACCGATCTCGTCAAGACCTACAAGCAGACCGCTGCGGTCGACGGCATCTCGTTCGAGGTCGCCCCGGGGGAGTCGTTCGGCCTTCTCGGACCGAACGGCGCCGGCAAGTCCACGACGATGCGGATGGTCGGCGCGGTGTCGACCCGCACGTCGGGTCATCTCGAGATCCTCGGCATGGACCCCGACGCGCACGGCCCCGAGATCCGCTCCCAGCTCGGCGTCGTACCGCAGCAAGACAACCTCGATACCGAACTCGTCGTGCGCGACAACCTCATCGTCTACGGCCGGTACTTCGGGCTGCCACGCGCCCACGTCGCGCAGCGCGCTGACGAGCTGCTCGAGTTCGCCCAGCTCGCCGACCGCAAGAAGTCGAAGATCGACGACCTCTCAGGCGGCATGAAGCGCCGCCTCACGATCG
>CAZCEE010000374.1:0-2656 GCA_964497165.1 uncultured Schumannella sp.
CCGTTCATGGCGCGGAAGTTGATCCCCGCGACCCGTTCGCCCGAGCCCGCCTCGTCGGCGAGGAGTTCGATGACCTCGTTCTCGATGAGGGTCGAGTCGACGTCAAGCACGACGAGGAAGGGGGCCATCAGCGGGCTGTGCCTTCCTGAAAGAGCTACGGAGTGACGACGACTCCCTTGCCGACGACGGTGATGCCTGAGTCGGTGACGGTGAAGCCGCGGCGGCGATCGGCATCATGGTCGACGCCGACCGTGGCGCCGGACTCGACGACGACATCCTTGTCGAGGATAGCGCGCTGCACGGTGGCCCGATCCTCGATGCGCACGCGCTCGAAGACGACCGAATCGACGACCTTCGCCCCCGACCCGACCGTCACCCACGGGCCGAGAACGCTGCGTTCGAGATGCCCGCCCGACACCACGCAGCCGAGCGAGACGATCGAGTCGATCGCCGTGCCGACGGCGTTCTCCCCGTCGCGCACGAACTTCGCGGGAGGCGAGTTGAGTTGCTGGCTGTAGATCGGCCAGTCGCGGTTGTACAGGTTGAAGACGGGGAGGGCCGAGATGAGGTCTTGGTGGGCGTCGAAGAACGACTCGATGGTTCCGACGTCACGCCAGTAGTAGCGGTCACGATCGGTCGCGCCCGGTACCTGGTTGCGCTGCAGGTCATATACCGCAGCATCACCGCGCGCCACGAAGTCGGGCACGATGTCGCCACCCATGTCGTGATTGGAGTCCGGCTGCTCCCCATCGCGTTGCACCGCGTCGATGAGCACGTCGGCGTCGAACACGTAGTTGCCCATCGAGGCGAGTACCTCGCCGGGGGAGTCGGCGAGGCCGACGGCATCCTTCGGCTTCTCTTTGAAGGCGGCGATGCGATGCGGGTCCTTCGGATCAAGCTCGATGACCCCGAACTGATCGGCCAACGCGATCGGCTGCCGGATCGCCGCGACCGTGACGCCCGCTCCAGACTCGATGTGGGCATCCACCATCTGAGCGAAGTCCATGCGGTAGACGTGGTCGGCGCCGACGACGACCACGATGTCGGGCCGCTCGTCGCGCAACAGGTTGAGACTCTGCAGGATGGCGTCCGCCGACCCCGAGAACCAACGTTTGCCGAGCCGCTGCTGGGCGGGCACCGAGGCCACGTATGCCCCCAGCAGCCCCGAAAGGCGCCAGGTCTGCGACACATGGCGGTCGAGTGAGTGCGACTTGTACTGGGTCAGCACCACGACCTGGCGGAGGCCCGAGTTGACGAGGTTCGACAGGGCGAAGTCGACGAGTCGGTAGCCGCCGGCGAAAGGCACGGCGGGCTTCGCCCGGTCGGCTGTCAACGGCATGAGTCGCTTGCCCTCGCCGCCCGCGAGCACGATCCCGAACACCTTCTTCGCCGTCATGGGTCAACAGTACGGGCCGCTCGCGGGACCGGTGTACTAGCGTTCACACAATGCGAGTCGACGTGGTAACCCGCGAGTACCCGCCGGAAGTCTATGGAGGCGCCGGCGTGCACGTGGCTGAGCTCGTCGCCGCCCTGCGGCCCAACACCGACGTGGTCGTGCGGTGTTTCGGGATGCCGCGTGAGGAAGAGGATGTGCACGCCTACCTCGTGCCGCCGCAACTCACGACCGCGAACCCGGCGCTCGCAACCCTCGGCGTCGACCTGCAGATCGCGCAGGATGTCGCGGGCGCGGATCTGGTGCACTCGCACACCTGGTACGCGAATGGCGCCGGATACCTCGCGAAACTGCTGCACGGCATCCCGCACGTTGTGACGGCTCACAGCTTGGAGCCGCTTCGGCCCTGGAAGGCCGAACAGCTCGGCGGTGGGTACCGCATCTCGAGCGAGATCGAGCGCACCGCCTTCGAGAGCGCCGACGCCGTCATCGCGGTGAGCCACGGAATGCGCGCCGACATCCTGCGCTGCTACCCGGCGATCGACCCCGCCAAGGTGCTGGTCGTGCACAACGGCATCGACTTGGAACGCTGGCACCCGGTCGATGAGCCCGACGTCGTGCGAAGTTTCGGCGTCGACCCGAGCAGGCCGAGTGTCATCTTCGTCGGACGCATCACCCGCCAGAAGGGGCTGCCCTATCTGCTCGCTGCGGCCCGGCGGCTCGCCCCCGAGGTGCAGCTGATCCTGTGCGCGGGTGCCCCCGACACCCCCGAGATCCTCGCCGAGGTGCAGGCCGGGGTCGCCGCACTCCAGGCTGAGCGCACCGGGGTCATCTGGATCGACCGTTTGCTCTCGCAACCCGAACTGGCCGCGCTGCTGTCGGCGTCGACGACGTTCGTTTGCCCCTCGGTCTACGAGCCGCTCGGCATCGTGAATCTCGAAGCGATGGCTTGCGGACTGCCCGTCGTCGGCACGGCGACCGGCGGCATCCCCGAAGTGGTCGCCGACGGCGTCACCGGCCGACTGGTGCCCATTCAGCAGGTCGACGACGGCACCGGCACCCCGGTCGACCCCGAACAGTTCATCGCCGATCTCGCCGCCGCGCTCTCTGCTGTCGTCGCCGATCCGGCCGCCGCGCGACTGATGGGTATCGCCGGGCGGCGCCGTGCGGAGGCCGAGTTCAGTTGGGCGTCGATCGCCGAGCGCACGCGTGCCATCTACGCGGAGCTGGTCGCCGAAGTGGACAGCACAGCGAAGTAGGCTG
>CAZCEE010000375.1:0-2653 GCA_964497165.1 uncultured Schumannella sp.
CGTTCGGGTTGTACGGGATGTCGGTGCGCACCGCGGCGTTGTACTCGCTCAGCTCTTTCAATGCATTCTCGCCGTTCGTGTCGTCGAGCGACTTGAGGGCGCCGATCGCGACGAGCTCCTCACCCCGCCGTCCCGACCAGAACGTGACGTCGGGATGCGTCAACCCGTCGACGTCGAGGGCGAAGACGCTCTCGGCAGGGCTTGAGGCGTGCATCCCCGTGAGGTGGTGGGCGATGAGTTCGCGGGTCGGGGCCCCGCTCAGGTCGTCGATGCGGAGGACGAGATCGGGCACGGGTAACAGCGTAGAGGCGCGCCCTAAGCTCAACGGGTGAACATCCGGCTGTACGACTCGAAGGCTCAGGCCCTCGCCGACTTCGTCCCGCGCGAAGCGGGAAAGGTCGGGATGTACGTGTGCGGCCCGACCGTGCAGTCGTCGCCGCACATCGGCCACCTGCGCAGCGCCCTCGCCTACGACCTGTGGCGCCGCTGGTTCACCTACCGGGGCCTCGACGTGACGTTCGTGCGCAACGTCACCGACATCGACGACAAGGTGCTCGTCAACGCCACCGACGGCGACCCGTGGTGGGCGGTCGCCTACCGGGTCGAACTCGAGTTCACGCGCGGCTACAACGCCCTCGGCATCCTGGCCCCGACCTATGAGCCCCGAGCGACGGCCAGCATCCCAGGGATGCAGGAACTCATCGCCGACCTCATCGAGAGGGGTAACGCCTACGTCGCCGACGACGGCACGGGCGACGTGTTCTTCTCGGTCGCGTCCTGGCCGTCGTACGGAGCGCTGACGAACCAGAAGCCCGGCGACATGGAAGCTTCGGGCGACGCTGCGACGCGCGGCAAGCGCGACCCCCGCGACTTCGCCCTCTGGAAAGGCACCAAGGCCGGGGAACCCGACTCCGCGTCGTGGAACTCGCCATGGGGGCCGGGGCGTCCGGGATGGCACATCGAGTGCTCCGCGATGTCGAGGCGGTACCTCGGGCCCGCATTCGACATCCACGGGGGCGGGCTCGACCTGCGGTTCCCGCACCACGAGAACGAGCTCGCGCAGTCGACCGCGGCCGGGGATGCGTTCGCGACGCATTGGGTGCACAACGGGCTCGTCGTGGTCGACGGTCAGAAGATGTCGAAGTCGCTCGGCAATTCGATCTACGCCGCCGAGTTCCTCGCGGCCGCCCGACCGATCGTCGTGCGCTACTACCTCGGCAGCGCGCACTACCGCTCCACGATCGACTATCACGAGGGGTCGCTCGTCGAAGCGGAGGCCGCGTTCACCCGCATCGAAGGCTTTCTCGACCGGGTCGCCCGGGCCGTCGAGGCGACGCCGGAGGTCGAGCAGACCGGCGTGCTTCCGGTGCCCGACGCCTTCGCCACGGCGATGGACGACGACCTCGGGGTGCCGCAGGCGCTCGGCGTGCTGCACGAGGCGGTGCGGCAGGGCAACGCCGCGCTCGATGGGAAGGATGTCGCGCTCGCCGCGCGACTCCGCGCGGAGGTCGTGGCGATGCTCGGCGTGCTCGGGCTGGACCCGGCGGCGCCCGAGTGGGCAGCCGACACCACCGGGGGAGCGGATGCCGTCCTGGGCTCGCTCGTCGAGCACCTGATCGGGCAGCGCGAAGCCGCGCGGTCATCCAAAGATTTCGCCGCGGCCGACTCGGTTCGCGACACCCTGGCCGCTGCGGGGATCACCCTCGAAGACGGCCCCGACGGAACACGGTGGACCCTGTAATGAGGCGAGCAGAGCATGGCTAAGCCCGGGCGCCCCGGCGCACGCAAGAACAAGAAGGGCCCGACCGTCGGTACTGGCGGGCACAGCCGCAAGGCACTCGAAGGCAAGGGACCCACTCCCAAGGCGACCGACCGTAGCTGGCACGTCGCAGGCAAGCGGAAGGCCGCGCAAGAGCGACTCGACGCCGCGCGGGCGAAGCACGGCAAGGCTCCCACCGACGGCCGACCGGCACCTCAGCGCCGCACCCCGAAGAAGGAGGGCGAGGCCGAAGTCGTCACCGGTCGCAACTCGGTCGTCGAGGCGCTGCGTGCGAAGATCCCCGCGTCGACGCTCTACATCGCGTCGCGCCTCGAGATGGATGATCGAGTGAAGGAAGCCATCTCGCTCGCCGGCAAGCGCCACATCCCGGTGCTCGAGGTGATGCGGCAAGAGATCGACAGGATGTCGGGCCCGGATTCGGTGCACCAGGGCATCGCGCTCAAGGTTCCCGCGTACGAGTACGCGCACCCGCTCGAGATGCTCGACGCGATCGAGAAGCGCGGCCAGGTGCCGCTGATCGTCGCCCTCGACGGCATCACCGACCCGCGCAACCTCGGCGCGATCGTGCGCTCCGTCGCCGCGTTCGGCGGTCAGGGCGCGATCGTTCCGCAGCGGCGCAGTGTCGGGATGACGGCATCCGCCTGGAAGACGTCCGCCGGGGCCGCCGCGCGCGTGCCGGTCGCGATGGCGTCGAACCTCACCCAGACGCTGAAAGACCTGAAGAGCCGCGGCGTCTTCGTGCTCGGTCTCGACGGCGGCGGCGACGTGTCTCTGCCCGGACTGGCCCTCGCGAAGGAACCGGTCGTGATCGTCGTCGGCAGCGAAGGCAAAGGCCTCTCGCGGCTCGTCACCGAGACCTGCGACGCCGTCGTG
>CAZCEE010000376.1:0-2649 GCA_964497165.1 uncultured Schumannella sp.
GTAGACATCGACGTCGGGGCATGATTCAGCCGCTCGAAGAGCGGTCCGACTAGTGTCCATGGCATCGGCATCTCTAGCACTCACGTGAGGACCGGTGGTGGGGATGGAAATCAGTGCCCCAAGACCGCGTGGCCGACGACTACTCCCAATGGACCGTCCTCGAACTGCTGCACAGAGATTTGCGTGGCTTATGCGCGCATTGCGTTCATACCACCCTCGGCCTGAGATTCGCGACACACTCCTATTCTCCACGGAGCTGGCCAACTATTTAGGGGCACCTCTCAAGCCTGCCACAATCAATCGTCTCGAAAACGGCGATCTCGCTTTCGATATACGTCGAGTGCTGGCGTACGAGCAGGCGCTGCAGGTTGAACCCACCTCCTTGGTCGATGTCTACATCTACTTAATGCGGCTTGACGGGCACGCTCCAAGAACACAAGCGCACGATTTAGTGACTGAAGCGCAGTACCACGATCTGCTATTCAAGTTGGCGCATGGCGACGAACTCTATCCAATGGACTGGCTGAGGCTGACATGGTCGATTTCGGCAAGGGGCAGCAGCTTGCTTGAATCCCCACGTTACCGAGCAGTGTTGTTTGATCGGCTAATCCAGCAATATGGCGACAGCTTCGAGCGTGATGAGCGCCTCCTACGAGAGGCGCTCATCATTCTAGGTGACGCGGCCGTTCCATCCATTTTGGAATCCGCCAGGTCCGCACCTATTCGATATTTCAACTCCATTGAGGTACTGGGCTTCTCGCGTTCAGAGACCGCATGGAATGGTCTAACTAGCCTCGCCGCAGAGATATCTGACCCCGCTAATGTGCAAACGCTTATAGAGCCCATCCGCAGGCAACTTCGGGCCGATCGATCGCGCTTGGCATCACTTATGCAACATGCCCCGAACCTAGTGCCATATTGTCTTGCAATCCTTGTCAACCCGAATGAAGCGTATACGTCGCGCGAGGAAGCGCTGCTACTGGTGTCGCGACGAGACTTACAAGTTTCCAGTCATTGGAAGCGAAGGCTCGGCGAATACGAGCCAGACTTGAATCAGCTGCGGTTGAAATTGGAGGGCCCGTCTCGACAAGAGGTCTCGTCTCATCTTATCTCTTCACTTCAGGGTCTCGTCGGCAATACATGCGCATCAGCATTGGGAATGCCTCAAGTCATTCCTGGCCTCAAGGATGTTCTGGAAAACTCAATCTTTGGCCAGGAGCGGGTCGAGCGTTTAGGCTTGGGTGTGGCACTTTCGCCGCTGTCCATATCGGGCGATCTATCCATAGCTCTGGGCAGGACGTTACTGCTAATCGATAGCCGCGATTACGGTGTCCAAAGATCAATCCTGAGATTGATGACCAAGATGGCTCATCCTGCGAGTCACGAATTCTTCACCACATTCTCGAAGAGGCGAATTGTGGACGACGGCACGCGCCTGACGACAGCGTGGGCACTAGGGACGGGGACCTGCCATGAAGACGAGAGGTGCCTCCGGTTGTTGATTGCCGGTGCTACTCCGATGACACGGCGCGTAATTGCACTAGCGGCCGCGCGTCGCAAGTTCCATGTCTTACTGTCTGAGCTGGCCAAAGATCCCGATACCCAAGTCGCTTCAGAGGCGCGCGCCGCTCTGCGACAGGCTGGGATCCGTGGTCCCTGAGCGTGTTCGGACTCCCGGCTGGGGCCCCGACCGGGTGGTGGACCGGCCCGAGGGCGGCGAGACTCCGCAGCCGAAGCGGTCCGCATGTGTTGGTTCGCCTACTCGCGCGCTTCGTTTTCGCATGGTCCGGTTTTCGGTCCGAGCGCGTTGAGCACGCCGGAGGAGTCGGGAGCGAGGTGTGCCTTCTGGATGTAGTGGTCCTTGGTGGTGTCCTCATTCTCGTGACCGAGTTGCGCCGCTGCGGTCTTGGTGTCGGCTTCTCGGTCGAGTAGGGTCGCGACCGTCTTGCGGAAGGTGTGCGGGGTCACCCATTCCAGGTCCGTGTCTTTGCGTGCCTCGCGCCACTGGCGTCGCACGTTGTGCGGGCTGAGCCAGGTGCCCTTTCGCGACGGAAAGATCGCATCGAGATCGTTTTTCTGAGCTGAGGCGCGTCGTCGCATGAGCGCCTCGACGGCGAAGTGTGGCAGCGACAGGGTTCGGTAGCCGGCGTCGCTCTTGGTCCACGACTGGCGGTAGAAGCCCTTGCCTTTGACGTAAACGAGGGTGCCGCTGAACGTGAGCGTCGGTGGGTCCACGTCGAGGTCGAGGTCGATCCCTCGGACCGCGAGGACCTCACCGATGCGGCCCCCGGTGGCGAGCAGCACGTCGACGATGTCGGCGAGATCGCCCTTACGTCGCGGTCCTGGCTTGTTCTCGGGTGGCGTTTGCCATTGTCGGATCGCGGCGCGGACCGTGTCGAGGTCATCGACGGCGAGCGCGCGTACCTCGCGTGGGTTCGTCCGTAGCCGCGCGATCTCGCGCACGGGGTTGGTGTCCAGCGCGCCGTGGCGGACGGCCATGCCGAGCATCTGCCCGTACACGATGCGCGCTAGTCGCGCTTTGGCCGGATGGTGGGCGGCGACCACTTTGAAGCACCGGTCGATGCGACTGACGGTGTTTTCGCGGATGCGAAGGCCTCCGAACGAGGGAAGGATCACGCCGTTGGTGCT
>CAZCEE010000377.1:0-2647 GCA_964497165.1 uncultured Schumannella sp.
GCACCCGGAGCCAGTGGCGGCGGCGGATACGCCGGTCGCCCCGGTGGTGGTGGCGGCCGTGGTCGCGGACCCGGCGGTGGCACCGCTGGTGCCTTCGGTCGCGGTGGCGGTAAGAGCAAAGCCCGCAAGTCGCGTCGTACGAAGCGCGCCGAATTCGAAATGCGGGAAGCCCCGACGATCGGTGGCGTGAGCGTTCCCCGTGGTGATGGCACGACCATCATCCGGATGCGCCGCGGCGCATCGATCGCCGACTTCGCCGAGAAGATCGAGCAGCTGACGGGCTTCACCGTGCTGCCCGGCACGCTCGTCACGGTGCTCTTCGCGCTCGGCGAGATGGCCACGGCCACCGAGTCGCTCGACGAATCGACCTTCGAAGTACTCGGCGCCGAACTCGGCTACCGCGTGCAGGTCGTCTCGCCTGAAGACGAAGACAAAGAGCTCCTCGAAGGCTTCGACATCGACCTCGATGACGAAGACGACGAAGACGACCTCGAGATCCGACCGCCGGTCGTCACCGTCATGGGTCACGTCGACCACGGAAAGACCAAGCTGCTCGACGCGATCCGCGAAGCGAACGTCGTCGCGGGCGAAGCGGGCGGCATCACGCAGCACATCGGTGCGTACCAGGTCTGGACCGAACACGAAGGCATCGAGCGGGCCATCACCTTCATCGACACCCCGGGCCACGAGGCGTTCACCGCCATGCGTGCCCGTGGTGCGCAGGTGACCGACATCGCAATCCTCGTGGTTGCCGCCGACGACGGCATCATGCCCCAGACGGTCGAGGCGTTGAACCACGCCCAGGCCGCCGGGGTGCCGATCGTCGTCGCCGTCAACAAGGTCGACAAAGAGGGGGCCAACCCCGCGAAGGTACGTCAGCAGCTCACCGAATTCGGCCTCGTCGCCGAAGAGTTCGGTGGCGACACGATGTTCGTCGACGTCTCGGCACTACAGAACAAGGGCATCACCGAGCTACTGGATGCCGTGCTCCTCACCGCCGACGCCGGTCTCGACCTCGTCGCGAACCCCAGCCGTGAGGCTCGCGGAGTCGCGATCGAAGCGAAACTCGACAAGGGCCGCGGCGCCGTCGCGACCGTGCTCATCCAGAACGGAACGCTGCGCGTCGGCGACCCGATCGTCGCTGGTACCGCATACGGACGCGTTCGGGCGATGCACGACGAGAACGGCGAGACGGTCGACGAGGCCTACCCGGCGCGACCCGTGCAGGTGCAGGGGCTCTCGCGCGTCCCGCGCGCCGGTGACACCTTCATCGTGACCGAAGACGACCGCACCGCCCGGCAGATCGCCGAGAAGCGCGAAGCCGTCGAGCGCAACGCCCAACTGGCCAAGGCCCGTAAGCGCATCTCGCTCGAAGACTTCACCCGCGCCCTCGAAGAAGGCAAGGTCGAGTCGCTCAACCTCATCATCAAGGGTGACGTCTCCGGTGCCGTCGAGGCGCTCGAAGAGTCGCTGCTCAAGATCGAGATCGACGACAGCGTCCAGCTGCGCATCCTGCACCGCGGTGTCGGTGCGGTCACCGAATCCGACATCGACCTCGCGACGATCGACAACGCGATCGTCATCGGGTTCAACGTCCGCCCCGACGTCAAGGCACGTGAGCGTGCCCAGCGTGAAGGCATCGACGTGCGGTTCTACTCCGTCATCTACGCGGCACTCGAAGACATCGAGAACTCGCTCAAGGGCATGCTCAAGCCCGAGTTCGAAGAGGTGCAATCGGGTGTCGCCGAGATCCGCGAGATCTTCCGGTCCTCGAAAGCCGGAAACATCGCCGGTGTCATCGTTCGCTCCGGCACGATCACGCGAAACGCCAAGGCGCGCGTCATCCGCGACGGCGTGGTGGTCGGCGACAACCTCGCCATCGACTCGCTGCGTCGCTTCAAGGATGACGTCACCGAAGTCCGCACCGACTTTGAAGCCGGCATCGGACTCGGCAAGTTCAACGACATCCAGATCGGCGACGAGATCGAGACGATTGAGTTGAAGGAAAAGATCCGGGCGTAGCTCGTGGGTTTCGGGGTGCCCCGCTCATTGCGAGTCAAGAGCGGGGACCCCTACCCCGATTGACTCGCAACGAGCGGCGCACCCCTCCACGGTCTCGCCCTCGGCGCGAGGCTTTTCATCCCCAGCTCATCTTGGAGGTAGTCATGGCTAGTGGTGATCGGGCAGCGAAAGTTGCCGACCGCATCAAAGAGGTCATCGCAAAGCGCCTCGAGAAGGGGCTGCGGGATCCCCGGCTGGGGTTCGTCACCATCACGGATGTTCGGGTGACGGGCGATCTTCAGCACGCCTCCGTGTTCTTCACGGTGTACGGGTCGGCGGAGGAGCGGGCCGATTCGGCGTTGGCGCTCAAAGCGGCGACCGGGCTGCTGCGCACCGAGGTGGGCAAGAACCTCAACACACGGCTCACGCCCTCGTTGGAGTTCATCGCGGATGCGATTCCCGAGAATGCGGCGTCGATCGCGTCGCTGCTGCTGGAAGCGCAGGAACGCGACAACGAGGCCCGAGCCGCCGCGGCGAACGCCACCTACGCCGGCGACGAAGATCCGTACGTGAAGCCGCGCGACTTCGACGACGATGACGACGACGATGACGATGACGACGAGGACGAGGACGAGGACGACCGGCC
>CAZCEE010000378.1:0-2630 GCA_964497165.1 uncultured Schumannella sp.
CCGCGTCGACGCACTCGAGAAAGATCCCCGCACCACCGAGCAGATCGCCGTCGACGCTCTCGTCGAGATGATCCGCATCGCCAGCGCCGCCGACGACAGCCGTGTATTCGGGGTGCGCAAACCCGCCGTGCGCATCCATGTCGACTCCCGCGACCTCGCCACCGGTGACGGGGCCGCCACCCTCGAAGGCCAAACTGCCACCATCTCCATCGCCACCGCCGAAGGCCTCGCCTGCGCCGACGGCTACCAGACCATCGTCTTCCACACCGACGGCAGCATCGACGTCGGCCGCACCCAAAGACTCTTCACCGAACGCCAACGCATCGCGCTCGCCGCGATCTGGGGCGGCTGCGCCGTCGAAACCTGCGACCGACCACCCTCCTGGACCGAAGCCCACCACGCCAACCACTGGTCACACGGCGGCCGCACCGACATCCAAGACGGCATCCTCCTCTGCCGACACCACCACATGCTGCTCCACAACAACCACTGGAAGATCAACCGACCGCCCGGCCGAAGTCACCACGGGTGGAGCATGACCTCACCCGACGGGCGAACCCTGAAACTCGTCAGCAAGAACCCACTCCGCCAACGCCAACTCGATCGAACACCCTGAACCCGCAGCGTGAGGGAGAGCTCTGCCCGCCGCCTGTTGGTTGCCTGGCTATCGTGCTTCTGGCGGGCGAGGCAACCAGGCTGGGTCGAGCGGTTGATCCGCGAGCGGCTGGAGATACACCCCCGTCGGCCCGGGTGCTCGGTCAGGCGAATTGCCCGTCCCGAAGCTGGTGTTGCATATCGCGCAGTCCAGCATGCCCGACGAGTCCCGGAGATGCGGTCCTGGGTTCTCGCACATCGGGCAGTCCGTGTACTCGTAGACGCTGCCGCTTTCGTCGCGCAGGAACATGATCGGAACCATAGCCCCTCGACGTCACGGGCTGAAAGCCCAACGAACCAGTCGTCGCGCCCGCGGAATGAGCTGGGCGACGGAGGCTAGCTGCCCGAGGACTGCAGGAACGCCGAAACGACCCGCGGCACGTAGGGCGAGACGTCGCCGCCGAGCCCCGCAACCTGCCGCACCAGCGAACTCGACACGTGCGCGTGCGCCGGGTCGGGAAGCAGGAAGATCGTCTCAACACCGGCGAGGTTGCGGTTCACGATCGCCATCGGCGTCTCGTATGCCACATCGATCTGCGAACGAATGCCCTTCACGAGAACGCTCGCGCCGACATCCGTGCAGTAGTCGACGAGCAGACCTACACTCCACGACGTGACCGTGATGTTGCCGGGCATGCCCGCCTCGACGACCGCCTCCTGGATGAGCGACACCCGCTTGGCAATCGGCAGCAGCGCCGTCTTGCCCGGGTTGTGCACGACCAGTACGTGCAGTTCATCAAAGAGTCCCGCGGCGCGCTCGATCACATCGAGGTGCCCGAGGGTCACCGGATCAAACGACCCCGGTACGACAGCGATCCGGCTCACGTCGTCACTGTACCGGCTGGTACCCCGGGGGACGTGATGAATCCGTTACCGGAGCCGGGTGACTCAGCTCTTACCCAGAAACGCCCGCTCGGTTTCGTCGAGCCGCCGCTCGATCGCCTCGCGCAAGGCATCGTGGAGCCGCAGCCCGGGGTCGCCGACGAGGATGCCCTCGGCAACCGCCCGAGCGTCTTCGATGAGCTTGCCGTCCCGCGACACCCGCAGCAGTTTGAGCGACGACCGACCGCCCGACTGCGACTCCCCCAACACGTCGCCTTCGCGCCGCAACTCAAGGTCGGCCTGCGCCAGCTCGAAGCCGTCGAGAGTCGCGGCGACAGCATCCACCCGCTCCCTCGCGAGCGAAACCGGCTCTGCGTGCGTGACGAACAGACACAGGCCCGGCGCACTGCCCCGGCCCACCCGGCCCCGCAACTGGTGCAACTGAGCGATGCCGAAACGGTCGGCGTCGAGCACGACCATCGTCGACGCGTTCGGCACATCGACCCCGACCTCGATGACGGTCGTCGCGACCAGCACGTGGATGTCGCCGGCCGCGAACGCCCGCATCGTGGCGTCCTTCTCGTCGGCGCTCAGCCGACCGTGCAACACCTCGATGCGCCGACCGGAGAGCTTCGGATGCCGCCGCAACTCTTCAACGACGGTCAGCACCGCAGATGGCGGCGGCGCACCCTCCTCCACGTCCGCGGGCGGGTCGTCGGGGTCGTGCTCCTCAACGGTTTTGGCGTCGATCGCCGGGCAGACGACGAAACCCTGGTGGCCGGCATCCAGCTCCTCGGCGAGACGCTCCCAGACCCGCGCGATCCAGCCGGGGTGCTCGGCGAGACCCACCACATGCGACGCGATCGGCGAACGGCCCTTCGGCAACTGGGCGATCGTCGAAACGTCGAGATCGCCGAACACCGTCATCGCCACCGTACGCGGGATCGGCGTAGCCGTCAGCACGAGCACGTGCGGCGACTCCCCCTTGAGCCGAAGAGCCTCACGCTGGTCGACGCCGAATCGGTGCTGCTCGTCGACGACGACGAGTCCGAGCTCGGCGAACTGCACCTGGTCGCCGAGGAGGGCATGCGTTCCGACGACGATCCCGGCACCACCCGCCGCCGCCGCGAGCAGGGCACGCCGACGGTCGGCGA
>CAZCEE010000379.1:0-2630 GCA_964497165.1 uncultured Schumannella sp.
GGTCCTCGGGCAGGCGACGCTCGGCATCCGCCTCTGCGTACCCGGCCGAGAGCGGAGCCGCCGCAGCCTGCTCAGCCACCGCTGTTGTGCAGTTCGGCTTCGGCGACCTCGGCTCGCATGCCTTCCGCGATCTCGCGGCTGTCGAGCCACCGGTCGGGCAGGCTCGGTGTCTTCGGGGTTCCGGCGCGTCCGCGCTGTCCTTCGGCGTCGACGCCCGGGTACGGCTGCTCGTGGTCGAGGCGGCCGAGTAGCTGGTCGATCTCGTCGAGCGATGACGACATCGCGAGCGCTGCCCGCGTCTCCCCGCCGACGGCGTAGCCCTTGAAGTACCAGGCGACGTGCTTGCGGATGTCGCGGCACGCCCGCACCTCGTCGTCGAAGAACTCAACGAGCAGCTCGGCGTGGCGCTTGTACGCCCGCGCCACCTCGCCGAGGGTCGGCTGGATGTACTCGGTGGTCGAGTAGCCGGCGGAGCCGGCGTATCGAGACCCGAACGCGGCCGCGAGATCGCCGAACAGCCACGGCTTGCCGAGGCAGCCACGCCCGACGACGACGCCGTCGCACCCGGTCTCGGCGACCATGCGCAGCGCATCCTCGGCCGACCAGATGTCGCCGTTGCCGAGCACCGGAACCGTGGTCACCGCTTCCTTGAGTTTCGCGATCGCCGACCAGTCGGCGTGGCCCGAATAGAACTCGCTCGCCGTACGGGCGTGCAAGGCGATGCTGCCCACCCCCGCGCCTTCGGCGATGCGACCCGCCTCGAGGTAGGTGAGGTGCTCGGGGTCGATCCCTTTGCGCATCTTGATGGTGAGCGGCACCGAGCCGGCAGCGGTGACCGCGCCCTCGACAATCTCGCGGAACAGGTCGAGCTTCCACGGCAGCGCCGCTCCCCCGCCCTTGCGGGTGACCTTCGGCACCGGGCACCCGAAGTTGAGGTCGATGTGGTCGGCGCGATCCTCGGCGACGAGCATCGTCACCGCCTCGCGCACCGTCTTCGGGTCGACGCCATAGAGCTGGATGCTGCGCGGCGTCTCCGACTCGTGATGCCGGATCAGCCGCATCGACTCGGGCGTGCGCTCGACGAGGGCACGCGAGGTGATCATCTCGGAGACGTACAGCCCCGCCCCGTACTCCCGGCACAGCCGACGGAACGCCGTGTTCGTGATGCCCGCCATCGGCGCGAGCACGACCGGAACGGTCAGCTCGAGCGGCCCGATCTTCAGCGGGCGCACGACAACGGAGGTGGACATCTCTCGATTGTTTCAGACCGGGCTGTGGGGTGCCGGTGCCGGTGCCGGTCTTCGGGGTGCCGGCGCGCCATTTGCAGGAAGAACACGACGCTGCACCCTCCGGCCCGGGCCAGCCAACAACGTCAGGCACGGAAGTTCCTGCAAACGGCACACCCCGCGGCAGCGCCAACGACATCCGGCTGGAAGGATCGGAGGATGAGCGGACCCACCGGCAGAGAGCGCGTGGCGGCGGATGCGGAGGCTCGCGGCATCCCGGTGGAAGTCATCGAGCGGATGCGGGTGAACTCACTCGAAGAGGCGGCGGCGCTCCTCGGAATCGAACCGGGCGACATCGTGAAGTCGCTCGTCGTGCGGCGCCACGACGGTAGCTACCTGTTCGCGCTCGTGCCCGGCGATCGGCAGATCTCGTGGGCCAAACTGCGGGCGGTTGTCGGGGTCAACAAGCTGCGCTTGCCCGAGGCGGAACTCGCGCTCGAAGCGACGGGATACGAGCGCGGCACGATCACACCGCTCGGCTCGACGACATCCTGGCCGGTGTTCGCGGATGAGCGGATCGTCGGCAAACGCGTCTCGATGGGAGCGGGCGAGCACGGGTACTCGCTCTTCGTGCAGTCCGACGATCTCGTGCGGGGCCTTGACGCGACCCTCGCCGACATCACGGACGCCCTGTAGGGGTTTCGATACGCGTGCCGCTGCGCGGCGCGCTACTCAACCCGCGGCAGGGGCGGGCTCGCTCGCGCGCTCCTCGGCGACCTGCTGAAGGGCGTCCGCGAAGGTCGCCGACTCCTGCGCTCCCGAGATTCCGTACGTGCCGTCGATCACGAAGAACGGAACACCGCGGATGCCGAGCTCGCCCGCCAGCGCGACGTCGGCACGCACGGCGTCGAGGTACTCGTCGGCGCTGAGTGAGCGCACGACGTCGTCGCGGTCGAGGCCGATCTCTGCGGCGAGGTCGGCGATGTCGGGGACGCGACCGACGTGACGGCCTTCCTCGAAGTAGGCCTTCATCAGGCGTTCCTTCATCTCGGCTTGTTTGCCGCGCGCCTTGGCGTAGTGGATCGCCTGGTGCCCGAGCAGGGTGTTCGTGGTCTGCAGCTTCGCGTAGTCGTAGTGCAGGCCGACTGCGGCCGCGATGCCGGTGACCCGCTCCCCCATCGCCGCGGCCTGCTCGAGCGACACCCCCAGGTGGGATGCGAGGAACTCGCCGTGGGTGCCCGCAAACTCGGCGGGCGTGCCAGGTGAGAGCTCGAACGAGTGGTACTCGATGTCGACCGGGATGCCCGCCGAGGCGACGCCCGCCTCGAACTTGCGCTTGCCGATGAAGCACCACGGGCAGGCGATGTCCGACCAGATGTCGACATTGATCGGTTCGTTGAGAGC
>CAZCEE010000380.1:0-2624 GCA_964497165.1 uncultured Schumannella sp.
CAGCCAATCATCGTCGGCCGCCATGCCTTTGGCGACCAGTACCGCGCCACCGACTTCCGCTTCCCCGGCAAGGGCACGCTGACCATCAAGTTCACCGGCGAAGACGGCCAGGTCATCGAGCACGAAGTCTATCAGGCCCCCGGCGCCGGCGTCGCCATGGCCATGTACAACCTCGACGATTCGATCCGCGACTTTGCCTATTCCTCGCTGAACTACGCGCTCGACCGCGGCGTGCCCTGCTACCTCTCCACCAAGAACACCATCCTCAAGGCCTATGACGGCCGCTTCAAGGACATCTTCCAGGAGATCTTCGACGCCGAGTTCAAGGCGCAGTACGACGCCGCCGGCCTCACCTACGAGCACCGCCTCATCGACGACATGGTCGCCTCCGCCCTCAAATGGGAGGGCGGCTACATCTGGGCCACCAAGAACTACGACGGCGACGTGCAGTCCGACACGGTTGCGCAGGGCTACGGCTCGCTCGGCCTGATGACCTCGGTGCTCACCACCCCCGACGGCAAGATCGTCGAGGCGGAGGCCGCGCACGGCACGGTGACCCGGCACTACCGTCTGCACCAGCAGGGCAAGCCCACCTCGACCAACCCGATCGCGTCCATCTACGCCTGGACCCGTGGCCTCATGCACCGCGGCAAGCTGGATGGCAACCAGGCGCTCATCGACTTCGCGCAGACCCTCGAGGATGTCGTCATCGCCACCGTCGAGAGCGGCAAGATGACGAAAGACCTTGCGACGCTCGTCTCGGACGACCAGGCGTACCTGACGACCGAGGACTTCCTCGCGGCGATCGACGACAACCTCAAGGCCAAACTCGGCTGACAGAGCCTGGGCTGATCATGTCGCCGGAGAGGTCGTGCCCGTGATGACCCTCCCGACATCGATGCGGGCGGTGCGCATCGAGCGGTTCGGCGAGCCCCCGGTCGTCGCCCGTGTCCCGCTGCCCGGGTATGGCCCGCGGGATGTGCTCGTGCGTGTCGAGGCCACCGGCCTGTGCCGCAGTGACGCGCACGCCTGGAGCGGACACGACGACTCGGTGCACCTGCCGTACACGCCGGGGCACGAGTTCTGCGGCACCACGGTGGCCGTCGGCGCGGAGGTGCGGCGGGTGGCTGTCGGCGAGCGGGTCACGACGCCGTTCGTCTGCGGCTGCGGGGAGTGCGTCGAGTGTGCAGCAGGGCGTGCCCAGGTCTGTCGCTTCCAGGAGCAGCCGGGGTTCACCTACGACGGGTCGTTCGCCGAGTACGTCGTCATCCGCAACGCCGACCTCAACGCGGTGCCGATCGGTGACGACATCGACGCCGAGGGGGCCGCGCTGCTCGGCTGCCGGTTCGCGACCTCGTACCGCGGGCTCGTCGACCGTGCTCGGCTGGTGCCCGGCGAGACGGTGGCGGTGCTCGGTTGCGGGGGAGTTGGGCTCTCGGCGGTGCTGATCGCGGCGGCGCTCGGCGCCCGGGTGCTCGCGGTCGACATCTCATCTGCTGCGCTCGAACTCGCCCGGGCGAGTGGTGCCGACCTCGTGCTCGACATCGCGGGGCTCGGCGACGACGATGTGGTCGCGGCGATCCGGGATGCGACCGGCGGCGGCCCCGCGGTCGTCGTGGAGGCGTTGGGCCGCGCCGCGACCCTCGCGGTCGGAGTGCGGTCGCTCGCGAGCGGCGGACGGCTGCTGCAGATCGGGCTGCTCGCCGGCGATCCCGTCGTGCCGATGGGTGAAGTGATCGCACGGGAACTGGCTTTGCTCGGCAGCCACGGGATGGCGGCGGCCGACTATCCGCGGCTGCTCGACCTCGTGCGGTCCGGCGGGGTTCGGCCCGAGTCGCTCGTCGCGCGGCGGATCGGGCTTGACGATGTGCCGGAGGCCCTCGCCGCGCTCGCAGCAGGCACGGCGCCCGGCGGCGTCACGATGATCCGCTCCTGATCGGCAGCCGTCGCTCAGCGGCGCGCCTCGACGAGCGCGCCCTCCAGCGTGGTCCACGCGAGCATCGCGCACTTGACGCGCGCGACGTAGCGCGCGACCCCGCCGAGAGCGACGGCGTCGCCGAAGTGTTCCTCGTCGAGTTCGATCGCGCCGCGTGAGCGAAGCGCGACGCGGAACTCCTCGATTCGCTCGGTCGCTTGGTCGACCGTTCCGCCTTCCAGCAATCCGACGAGGAGGGAGGCGGACGCCTGGGAGATGGCACAGCCGTGACCTTCCCAGCGGATCGAGCGGATGACGTCGCCGTCGAGGGTCGCGGCGAGGTCGACCTCATCGCCGCACAACGGATTCACCTCGCGCGCGCGACCGGTCCAGCCGTCGACGATCCCGTGGCCATCGGGGTCGCGCGAGTGGGTGAGGATGACCTCCTGGTAGAGGGCGCGCAGGTCGTCGGAACTCATGAGCGCACCCCGAAGAAGTCCGCCGCCTCGCTGACGGCGTCGAGGAACCCGTCGACCTCGTCGTCGGTCGTGTAGAGCGCCGTGCTCGCCCGAGCGCTCGCGCTCAGGCCGAGCCGGTGATGCAGCGGCTGTGCGCAATGATGTCCCACGCGGATGGCGATGCCCCGGTCGTCGAGGAACTGACCGAGGTCGTGCGGGTGCACACCGTCGAGATCGAAACCCGCCAGACC
>CAZCEE010000381.1:0-2601 GCA_964497165.1 uncultured Schumannella sp.
CGTGAGCGGTCCGCCAGCGTCATCGAGGAGCTCCGTTCGCGCTACGGCACGCGCGTCTCCACGAGCGAGTACCTTCTCGACCAGCACGGGCGAGACGAGCTGATCCGGCAGTTCACGACGACCCGCGGCAACGAGTTGCTCGTTTTCCGCTCGCTCGACGAGGCCGAGTGAGGCTATGCGGTCACCACGCGCAGCCCCGGGATGCGCTCGAAGTCGCGTGCGTTACGTGTGATGACGCCGAAACCGTGGGTGAGCGCGGTGGCCCCGATCCAGAGGTCGTGATCTCCGACGATCGTGCCGTGTCGCTCGAGCTCGGACCAGACTTCCGCATGCACGTGCGCAACGCGCTCGGTGATATCGACGACGTTGAACTGGTCGAGGACTTCGTCGACGCTCGCCTTCCTGCGAATGCGATGCGCCCCGGTCGCGCGGTGAACCCCGTGGAGCAACTCGCTCACAGTGATCACACTGATCGCCGACTCCTCAGTGACGACGAGAGGGGGCACATGGCCTCGCTCGATCGCGACGAGCAGGCTCGTATCGATCAGGACTCCCACGGATCGCCGCTCGGGGGCGGCCCGACGCTCCTCCGAATCTCCTCGAGGTCGCGGACGAAGTCATCGTCGGTCGGCGGCAAAGAGGCCATGACTTCACGAAAGCGCTCCGGAGACATGAGGCGCGGCTTCCGCGGCGGCCCGATGATCGCGACGGTCGCGCCGTTGCGTGCGATCTCGATCTCCTCTCCTGCCGCGACACGGTTCAGAACGTCCGAAAAGGAGCGCGCGGCCTCCGTCGCCGTCATGCGAGTCACGTCGCCGAGTTTATCAGATAAATCGGATCGCGCTGCGGAACGCACGCTCCGCAGCTTGCTTGTCGACGCGCCGCCGACGACTTAGTCGCTGGGCGTGAGGTTTGACTTCTCGAATCGAGAAGTCATACTACTCGTATGGAACCGCTCGAGCCTGACCGAATCCTCGAGCTGCTCTCCGCGTTGGGGGAGCGACTCGCGCTTACCCGGACGTCGGTCGAGCTTGTCGTTATCGGCGGGTCGGCGCTGACGATCCTCGGTCTGGTCGAGCGGCCAACTCGAGATGTCGATGTCGTCGCACTCCTCGACGGCGGCGAGCTGAGATCGGCGAGGCCGCTTCCCGACAGCGTCGTCGAGGCTCGCGATGCGGTAGCGGCCGACTTCGGCGTCAGTGTGGGCTGGCTGAATTCGGGGCCTGGCGATCTGCTCCAGTGGGGCCTGCCTGACGGCCTCGTCGAGCGGCTGACACGCAGAGAGTTCGGCTCTACGCTCACGGTTCACCTGGCGAGCCGGCTCGATCAGATCCACTTCAAGCTGTACGCGCTCGTCGATCAAGGACTCGGGCGGCACGAGGAGGATCTGCGGGCGCTCGCGCCCACTCCCGACGAGCTTCTCGCTGCCGCGCGCTGGACGATCACTCAGGATCCGTCGGAGGGCTTCCGGCAGGAGTTGCTCGGCGCGCTCCGCTATCTCGGGATGGCGGATGTCGATCTCGGAGACTAGGGAGCGCCTCTTCTCCTCGCTGCTCGACTTCGCCCGCGACGAATGGGCGCAGATGGGGGTCTTCCTGACGGGCGGCCGCCGAGACACGTGGGCGCAGGACCCCGAAGCGCTTCTCGTCTTCAGCCTCGAGATCGCACGTGACGACGCGCGGCTCTTCGACGAGTTGCTGGACTGGATACGGGTGAATGGCGACATCATCAGCGGGCGCCGGCTCGGGGCGCTCGCAGGGCACGATCCCGCCCTACCGATCGTGCGGGCAGCAGTCGAGTGGGCGGCGCAGCACGGCTCGCCGCTGCGATTCGGCTCGGGATCCGTCACGGCCGAGGGCGAGCCGGTGCCGCTGTTTCGCGATGCCGGGCTGCCGGGCCGTGCGGACGAGATCTTCCTGGCGCAAGGCTTCCTCAAGCCGCCGACAGCACCGAGCGGAAAGTCGTCAGCGCCGAACGTCGAGCTGCCGATCAACCTCGCGTTCCGGCTGCGGCGGCACTTCGGTGTCAACACGCGGGCCGAGATCGTGCGCTTCTTCCTCACGACGGGCGTGCCGGATGCGACTGCTCTCGCGATCTCGGCTGCCGCGGCCTCGACGAAACGCAACGTCAGCGACGCGCTTGCGAACCTGGCCGCCGCGGGAGACGTCGAGCGCTACTGGGTCGGCAATGAGGCGCGATATCGCCTCGACCGGGAGCGCTGGGCTCGGTTTCTCGGTCTCGACCCGGATCGAATTCCGAGCCACCGTGACTGGCCGCAGCTCCTCCATGCGCTCGCGGCGATCCGACGCTTCCTCGCCCGGGCCGATCTCGACGAGCTGACGGACTACCAGCGAGCGAGCGAGGCGCGCCAGTTGGTGAGTGGTTTGACGCCGGCGCTCGCGCACGCCGGTGTCTCGGTCAGCGACAGCGGCGTCGGAGCTGACTACTGGCCGACGTTCCTCGAGAACGTCGAACGGGCTCTCGCTCGAATCGAACGTCCGTAAGACTCATCTCGTGCATCTTCACGCCGACCGCCTGCTCCTGTCACCTTCCGACGTCACGGCGTTCCTCGCCTGCGAGCACCTGACGACGCTCTCGCTC
>CAZCEE010000382.1:0-2594 GCA_964497165.1 uncultured Schumannella sp.
CGTCAGGGGGCCCGGCTGCTGCACGACACCGTGCTGGCGACGCTCACCCTGCTCGCCCACTCCGGAGTCGGTGTGAAGCCCGACGCGTTGCGCCAACAAGCCGCCGACGACGCCCGATTGCTGCGCCAACTGCGGCTCGGGCAGGGGCCGACCCTCTCGACCGAAACCGGCTCGATGCCGATCGTGCAGCCCGATGAGACGGTGCTGGGCACCACCCTCGAGTCGGTCAAGCAACGGTTCGGCCGCATGGGACTCAAGGTGTCGTGGCACGGCACCGGTCAGGTGCTACTGCCGAGCGAGGTGCTCGACGCGTTCCTGCTCGCGCTCGCCGAGTGCCTCGAGAACGTGCGTCGGCATTCGGGGGTCACCGAGGCTCACGTGACGATCACCGACGACGCCACGATGGTGCGCGCCCTCGTCACCGACGCCGGGGTCGGCTTCGACATCGCCGACATCGACGAGGCGAAACTCGGATTCGCCGAATCAGTCGTCGCGCGCTTGCGTGAAGTCGGCGGCAACGCGCGCCTGTTCTCGGCTCCGGGCTCGGGAACGACGGTCGCGCTGGAGGTGCCGCGCGGATGAACAAGAACGACACGATCACCTTCTCCCGACCCGAAGAGAACACCCTCGGTGTCGTCGTGGGCAACGCCCGCCGCGCCGTGACCAGCACGGCACGGCGGTTCAGCCGCGCCGCGAACGCCCACCGCGCGAGCCTGGGCACCGCCTTTCTCGGCCTCGGCGCCGTGATCGTCGTGGCCCTGCGAGCCGTCTACGGGCTCATCTGGTTCGCCTCGCAGTGGGAGGTCTACCCCGAGCCGCTCGCCGCCCTCGCCGCCTGGATCGTGCTCGCCGCGATCCTCATCGGAGCGATCGTGATGTCGCGGGTGAGCGGCGATCGGCTGCCGGACTGGATGTTTGGACTGTTCCTCGCCGGCCTCGCGATCGCATTCGCGCTCGACATCATCGCGATCTGGGAGTTGCGCGACATCGGCGGGCACGCGACGGCGGCGCTGACTGCGGGCATGGCACTGCTCGTGTTGGTCGCCCTCCGCGGTTCGATCGAGATCCTCGCTGCCGCCGGAGTGTTGGGCGTCGCGCTGGTCGCCGTGATGTTCCTCGACGCCCCGGTCGGCGCGTTCGCCGATTCGACCTGGATCGCGACGCAGGCCACCGCGATCGCCGGATCGGTGTTGCCGCCGGTCATCGGCGTCGTGATTGTCGAAGGTTTCCGGCGGATGGTGCAGGTCGAACTCGACAGAGTGCTCGTGCAGAGCACGGTCTCGGCGCCGCGCTTCGCGGTCGGGATGCTCGCCTCCGAAGAACTCGCGCGTCTCGATCTCGCCGCCGAAGAGCTGCTGGATGCCGTTGCCACCAAGAAGACGAACCTGCCGCTCACCCCGAAGAACGCCTCGGTCGCAGCCCAACTCGCGACCGAGCTGCGGCTGCACCTCATCGAGGGCCGGCGCGAAACCTGGCTGTACCACGCGATCAGCGAGTCGGAGCAGCTCGGCAAGTCGGTGACGCTCTCCGACAAGTCGAGTCTCGCCGGGCTGCTCGACCCGACGCAGCGCGACGGCCTGCTCTCGGCGGCCTGGCTGCTCGTCGCCGATGTGCCGTCCGCGGCGAACCCGCGACGGCGTGGAACGGCACGCACCGTCAACATCCAGATCGGGCCCGTCGTTCCCGGCACCGCCGACGTGCCCGACCACAAGATCGCCGTTCCCGTTACGATCACGTCGACCGGCGTTCCGCGAAACCGGGTCGATTCGGGTGTCTGGGACGCGTTCGGCAGGATCGGGCGATACTCTGACTCCACTCAGGACGCCAGTCTGCGGGTCGACATCGAATGCGTCGTCGATAATCCGGCCGAACAATGAGCACCCTGACGGAAGGAACCACCGTGGCCACCCTCATCCGTGTCGCTCTGGTCGATGACCACCGCATGATCCTCGGGGCGCTGACGGAGTGGATCCGCAGCACCGCCGACGACATCGACGTTGTCGCCGCCGTGCCCACCTGGCCCGAACTGCTGACGCACCCCGAGTTTCCGGTCGACGTGGTGCTGCTCGACCTCGACCTGAAAGACAACCTGCCGGTCGCCCTCAAGATCTCGACGCTCAAGACGACGGGCGTACGCACGGTGCTCATGAGCACCTACTCGGAGCCCAACGTCGTGCGCGAGGCCCTCGGGGCCGGAGCGCTCGGGTATCTGGTGAAGAGCGAACCCGTCGACATGATCATCGAGGCGATCCGTGCGGCGGCGAAGGGCGAGAGTTTCATCTCGGCCGAACTCGACCTCGCGATCAACGCCGCCGACATCGGCGGTGCCCCGAAGCTCTCCGCACAGGAGCGCCGCGTCATGGCGCTCTACGGCGGCGGCGAGCCGGTCAAGGCGGTCGCCTACCAGCTCGGCATCTCGGAAGAGACCGCGAAGAGCTACCTCAAGCGCATCCGCGAGAAGTACCGGGTCGCCGGCATCGACGTCGGAACCAAGGTGGGGCTGCGGAAGCGCGCCATTCAGGACGGCATCCTCATTCAGGACAACCCGACCGGCTCTTTCTGATTGCTGAGCGCCGGCTGAACTGACCGAGTGG
>CAZCEE010000383.1:0-2592 GCA_964497165.1 uncultured Schumannella sp.
AGCAGCCGGTCGCCGATCACCTGCCGGATGCCTTCGAGATCGACGAGGTACCCGGTGCGGTAGTCGACGAGACTCACCGCGACGGCGACGACCGACGACGTCAACTGGTCGCGGAGGTTGCCCGGGGTGACGCGGCCGTCCTCTGTGTCGAGCCAGAGCGGGGCGAGCACGCCGAGCGAGTCGGCGGCGCGCCGCACCGCGAACGTCAACGACGGGAACTCGGTCGGCGACAGCGCGACGCCCCCGGTGATGCCGAACATGGTGTGCATGAGCCCCTGCGAGGTGCTCGGCTGGAACACCACCTGGTCGGGCCGGAACCCGCCGATCGCGGCCACGGCATCCTTCATGCGGGCGTGCTGCGCCGGAAGCGATCCGAGCGATCCGAACCGCGCGTGGGCGAGCACCCCGCTGAGCGCCGTCTGCTCCTCCCGCACCGTGCGGCCGACCGGGCCGATGCGCGCGTAGTCGAGATACCCCGGCTCCTCCTCGAAACGTTCCTGATAGTCCGCGAGGTTCACGCCCCGTACCTCCGGTCTCGCGTCGCGTAGGCGCGCAGCGCGCGCAGGAAGTCGACCTCGCGCAGGTCGGGGCCCAGCGACTCGAGGAAATAGAACTCGCTGTGCGCACTCTGCCAGAGCATGAAGTCCGAGAGCCGTTGCTCACCCGACGTGCGGATGATGAGGTCGGGATCGGGCTGACCTTGCGTATAGAGGTGGTCGGCGATCAGTTCCGGGGTGAGGATCTCGGCGAGATCGTCGATCGTGCCGCCGCCTTTGCCGTGGGTGCGCACGATGCTGCGCATGGCATCCGCGATCTCCCGCCGACCGCCGTAGCCGATCGCGAGGTTGACGTGCAGGCCCGCATTGCCCGCCGTACGGTCTTCGGCTCCGCGCAGCACGTCGATGAGCGGCTGCGGCAGCCCCTCCGTCGTGCCGACATGCTGGATGCGCCAGCCGGCTGCCCGCGACAGGTCGTCGGCGAGATCGGCGATGATCTCGAAGAGCTGCCGCAACTCGTCGGGGTCACGGCCGGTGAGGTTGTCGGTCGAGAGCAGGTAGATGGTGACCATCCGGATGCCGAGCGAGTCGCACCAGCCGAGGAACTCGCGCATCTTCGCGGCGCCCGCACGGTGCCCGTGCGCGGCGGTCTCGAGCGCCTGCTCCCGCGCCCACCGGCGGTTGCCGTCGATGATCATGGCCACGTGGTGGGGTCGCGGAAGGTCGCTCAGTTCTTTGCGTAGCCGGGCCGAGTAGAGCCCATACAAGAGTCCCCGGCCAGATGAGCCGTTCCGTTGTGGCACCTGACCAAAGTAGTCGACCCCTCCCAGGGTCTTCGCGCAAGGCGGTCATAAACTCCGGGCATGACCGCGTCGCGACCCGAAGTCGATTACGACATCCCGAATATCCCCCTCCTCGACGACGCGATTGCACACCCGGCGGATGACGAGAAGCCGACCTGGCGCGGTTGGATTCACGCCGTCACCGCACCCCTCGCCATCGCTGCCGGGATTGTACTCATCGTGCTCGCCGAAGGGGCCGCCGCGAAGGCGAGCGCCGCGATCTTCATGGCGTCGTCGATCCTGCTGTTCGGGGTGTCCGCGGTCTACCACCGGTTCAACTGGAGCCCGAAAATCAAAGCCGTGTTCCGTCGGCTCGACCACGCGAACATCTTCATCCTCATTGCCGGCACCTACACGCCGCTCGCGATCAACGCCCTGCCATTCGACAAGGGTGTCGTGCTGCTCATCGCCGTCTGGGTGGGCGCGCTGCTCGGCATCATCTTCCGTGTGTTCTGGGTGAACGCGCCGCGCTGGTCGTACGTGCCGCTCTACGTCGGGCTGGGCTGGGCTGCAGTGTTCTACGCCGTCGACCTGGTGCAGTTCAACGCCGTCGCGATGCTGTTCGTGCTCATCGGCGGCCTCGCCTACACCGCGGGCGCCCTGTTTTACGGCTTCAAGCGCCCCAACCCGTGGCCCGGTCGCTTCGGATTCCACGAGCTGTTCCACACCTGCACGGTGATCGCGTTCCTGTGCCACTGGACGGCGATTTTGCTCATCGTGCGGGATCCGTTGGGGTGGTAGCTAGTCCTTCGACTCCCGCTCGGCAGCCTCTTCGGCATCGAGACGCTCGTTGACGGCAGCACGCTGGTTGATGCGGCGGATGCGGCGCACCATGTCGATCACGAGCAGGATGACCGCGACGGCAACCAGGAACGTCAGGGCGAACCCGATGACGCCGGGGGTGACGAGGTTCGGGTCGAGTTCCTCGCCGGGGGCGGGCGTTGACGCCCAGAGCATGTGGAACAAAGGGGCCTCCCGGTCCGAATAGCCTGGTTCCAGGGTAACGGAGGCGAGATGACAGACTCTGCGGTCGCGGAGAGATACGGGCGCACCCCGGCGAACACCCGGCGACGGGCCACGGTCGCGATCATCGCGGCCGCGGGAGTGCTGGTCGTCGTCGTCGCGTGGGTGGTGTGGGTCGGGTTGTTCAGCCCGACCGCGAGTATCGACACGCGCGACACCGGATACGCGATCCGCGACGACTCGAACCAGCGGAAGTAAACCACGTTGTTGACGTGCTGGTACGCGTCCAT
>CAZCEE010000384.1:0-2583 GCA_964497165.1 uncultured Schumannella sp.
GTAGAGGTCGCTGTCGAACGTGTTCAGCCAGCCGTAGAAGCGGCCGCCGACGTACTCGAGGCTGCGCGCCGCGATCCATGCCCCCCCGACGAACAGCACGGCACCGAGAACGACCCAGCTCGGGCGACCGGTGGCGACGTAGATCATCACCAGGAACAGTCCGAAGTAGAGAAGACCACTCCCCAGGTCGCGCTGGAAGACGATGACCGCCATCGAGAGCACCCAGACGATCAGGATGGGCCCGAGGTCGCGGATGCGCGGGAAGGTGAAGCCCAGGATGCGCCGCCCGACGATGCTCAGCGAGTCGCGGGCGGTCACCAGGTAGCCGGCGAAGAACACCGCGAGCGCGATCTTCGCGATCTCGCCGGGCTGGAAGGTGGCAACGCCGAGGCTGACCCAGGCCCGCGCGCCGTTGACGCTGAGGCCGATCACCGGCAGGAACGGCAGCACGAGCAGTGCGATCGCGACGAACCCGGCGACGTAGCGGTAGCGCTGAAGTACCCGGTGGTTGCGGATCGCGATCAGCACCCCGGCGGCGGCGAGCACGGCAATCGCCGACCAGACGACCTGCCGCACGCCGAAGGCATCCCAGCCGGTGAAGCCGTGAGCGATGTCGAGCCGGGTGATCTCGGCGATGCCGATGAGGTTGAGCAGTGTCGCGATCGGCACCAGGAACGGGTCGGCATCGGGCGCGACGACGCGCATCGCGCCGTGCACGGCGAGGATGAGCACCGAGAGCCCGATCGCCAGCCCGAGCACCCCGGGCTCGACGCGGCCGAGGGATCCCAGTTCGGCGAGGGCGAGGGCGCTCAGTCCGATCGCGATCGCGAACAGCAGCAGTCCCAGCTCGAGGTTGCGGCGACGCGGCGGCGTGCGCAGCCGGATCCGGATGCTCTCGGTTAGCGCGGGCCCCGCGTTCGCGTCGATCGGCGGGCTCGCGGTCACTCCGGCGCTCACGGTACGGCGCTCGACTCCGCGGCCGAGTCCGCCAGCCGGTTCAGCCGGTCGAGAATGTCGTGGGCATCCCGCAGATCGTCGGCGTTGATGGTCGCCTCGACCTGCTGCCGTTCGAACCTGGGCAGATCTTCGGCGCGCACCGCGGAGCTCTGTTCGACGTGAGAGAGCGAGATCGGACCGATGTTCTGTTGAACGCCCTGGAAGATCGCGACGGTGCCGTCGTCGGCGACCCCGACGTAGTAGTGGGTCTGGGTCCACTGGTAGGCGAGCACGACGGCGGTGACGATCGCGGCGATCGCGACGGCGACGACGACGAGCCAGGTGATCCGACGACGGCTCGCCCGACGGCGGTCTTCCTCGATGAGCTGCTCGAGGAACTCTTCGCGCTCCGGCTCGAAGTGGGTATCTTCCGGCGGGGTCGACTTGAGCGGATGCAGCAACAGGGTGGGAAGTCGGATGGGGCGCCGTTCGTCCTCGGCGCCGTCGAACATGAGCGGTGCCGAGGCGGAACCGACGAAACCGGCGGGCTCCGCGGCGGCAACGGGCTCAGCGCCGCCGATGTCGGCGATGACGACCGTGACGTTGTCGGGGGCGCCGTGATCCAGGCTCTCTTTCACCATCCGGTCGGCAGCCTGCTGCGGTGACCGCACGGCCGCGAGAATGGCGGCGAGCTTGTCTTCGGAGACGTAGCTCGACAGTCCGTCGGAGCACAGCAGCCAGCGGTCGCCGTCTTGAGTGTCGAGGATCTTGGTGTCGATCTCGGGGGCGGCGTCGACATCCCCGAGCACTCGCATCAGCACCGAGCGACGCGGGTGGACGGCGGCCTCCTCGGCGGTGATGCGACCCGAGTCGACGAGGCGCTGCACGAAGGTGTGGTCGGCGGTGACCTGCTCGAGTTCTCCGCCACGGAACCGGTAGATGCGCGAATCGCCGATGTGACCGAGCACGACCTCGTCGCCGACGCGCAGGATGCCCGACACCGTCGTGCCCATGCCGGTGAGCTCGCTGTGCTCGAACACGGTCTCAGCGAGCAGCGAGTTCGCGGCGATCATCGCGGAGCGCAGGGCGAACTCCGCATCCGTCGCGACCGCGAACTCCTCGTCGGCTTCGGCGACGCGTTTCGTCGCGATCGCCGACGCGACGTCGCCGCCCGCGTGGCCGCCCATCCCGTCGGCGACGATGAACAGGTGACGCCCGGCGTATCCGGAGTCCTGGTTGTTCGACCGGATCTTGCCGACGTGCGAGACGGCCGCGCTGAGCGGAGTGAAGGTCACGCGCCTACCGCCGCAGCTCGAAGGTCGTCGTACCGATCGTCACCGGCGTGCCCGGCAGGACGGCGGTCGGCAGGGCCACCCGCGTGCCGTCGAGGAATGTGCCGTTCGTGGAATCCAGGTCTTGGATGACCCAGTTCTCGTCCCACAGCATCAGCCGGGCGTGGTGGGTGGAGGTGTAGTCGTCGCGGATGACCAGCCCCGACTCGCTCGAACGGCCGATCGTGAGCTGCTCGGGCGGGAGGTCGAGCTCGACGCCCTCGCGCGGGCCGGAGGTGATGACCAGGCGCGTCGGGGTGGCAGCAGTCGCCGCCGGGTCGGCGCGGGCGACCGGTTCGGTCGCGGGAGCGGGGGC
>CAZCEE010000385.1:0-2582 GCA_964497165.1 uncultured Schumannella sp.
ACGCCCCCATCTCGTCGTCGACGCCGTCGGGCAACTCGTTCACGAGCGAGGGTTCCTCCACGGGAACGCTCGCCGACGACGAGTCGCTGGCCGCGCTGCGCGAGAAGCTCGCGAGCAGCAACTAGTCGCATCCAGAGGTGAAGGGCCGGACGAGCAATCGTCCGGCCCTTTCTCGTTGAGGAGCGGTCTACGCTCCGTCGAGCGCGCGGTCGGTGTCCGGAGGCTCGGGTATCAACGCATCGACCGCGTCGTTCTCGCGGCGCTTGCGCCGCATCCGACGGAACAGGGCGATGAGCCCGATGGCGAGGCCGACGACCCCCACGATGACGAGCACCGGGAAGAGGATGGCGAGCAGACTCAGCACGACCGACGTGATGTCCTCGAGGGCGCTCAGCACGGGCGCCGCGAACCCGGCGGTGACCGCGTTGGCGGCAGGCCTGCTGAAGGTCTTGCCGGCGTGCACGACGAGCGCGAGCACGATGCCGATGACGATCGGCACCCACTGATTGCTGGCGAAGAACTCGGCGGGATCGGTGACGGCGACCGTCTCCGAGGAGGTGCCGGAGCCGAACAGGATGCCGCCGGCGGCGGGCCGCACGATGGTCTGGATCCAGTCGTTGACGGTGTCGACGACAGGGATCTTGTCGGCGATCACCTCGATCACAAAGAGCACGCCGAGCACGATGAGCACCCACTCGTTCTCGAGCCAGGCCCAAGCAGGGGGCAACTGGATCCAATCGAGGAAGCGGCTCGACAGCCCGACGAGCAGCAGCGGGATGTAGGCGTTGAGTCCGGCGGCGGCCGCGAGGCCGGTCCCCGTGAGGAGCTCGAGCATGCCCATACGATAGCCACATGCTGCTCGTTGCCTTGACTGGCGGGATCGCTTCGGGCAAGTCGACCGTTGCTCGCAGGCTCCAGGAGCTTGGCGCGGTGATCGTGGATGCCGACCAGGTCGCCCGGCAGGTCGTCGAACCGCGGGAGCCTGCGCTCGCCCGCATCGCCGACGAGTTCGGCCCCGGGGTGATCGCGCCCGACGGGTCGCTTGACCGTGCCGCGCTCGGGGCGATCGTCTTCAGCGACCCCGAAGGGCGTCAGCGACTCAACGCGATCACGCATCCCGCGGTGCTCGAACGGTCGCGAGCCCTTTTCGCCGCCGCGGCCGACGCCGACCCCGACGCGGTCGTCGTCTACGACATCCCGCTGTTGGTCGAGGCGGGTCGCATCGACGAGTTCGACCTCAGGGTGGTCGTGCATGCGGCCACCGAGACCCGGGTGCGGCGCATGGTTGAGCTGCGTGGCATGACCCGCGAGGAGGCGCTGCATCGCATCAACTCGCAGGCGACAGATACCGACAGATTCGCGATCGCCGATGTCGTGATCGACGCCGACGGGTCGCTCGGGCAGACCCTCGAACAGACGGATGCGCTCTGGGAGAACCTCCGAGCGCGTGTCAGGGGCTCGGCCTAGCCTGGAGGGCATGCAGCCCACCCGCGCCGTCCGGCCATTCGAGGTCGTGAGCGAGTATTCGCCGAGCGGCGACCAGCCGCAGGCGATCAAAGAGCTGGCGCAACGCATCAACGCGGGCGAGACGGATGTCGTACTGCTCGGCGCCACCGGAACGGGCAAGTCGGCGACGACCGCGTGGCTCATCGAACAGGTTCAGCGACCGACGATCGTGCTCGCGCACAACAAGACTCTCGCCGCGCAGCTCGCCAACGAGTTCCGCGAGCTGATGCCACACAACGCCGTCGAGTACTTCGTCTCGTACTACGACTACTACCAACCCGAGGCGTACGTGCCGCAGACCGACACCTTCATCGAGAAAGACAGCTCGATCAACGCTGAGGTCGAGCGACTGCGCCACTCGACGACGAACTCGCTGCTCAGCCGGCGCGACGTCATCGTCGTGTCCACGGTGTCGTGCATCTACGGTCTCGGTGCGGCGGAAGAGTATCTGGGCGCGATGACGTCGCTCCAGGTCGGCGACCACATTTCCCGCGACAAGCTCGTGCGCCGGTTCCTCAACATGCAGTACGACCGCAACGACGTCGACTTCTCGCGCGGCAAGTTCCGGGTTCGCGGCGACACCATCGAGATCATCCCGGTCTACGAAGAGCACGCGATCCGTATTGAGATGTTCGGCGACGAGATCGAGGCGCTCTATTCGCTGCACCCGCTCACCGGCGACGTGCTGCGCAAGCTGGACGCAGTGTCGGTTTTCCCGGCGACGCACTACGCAGCCAGCACCGAGGCGATGCATCGCGCGATCGTGTCGATCAAGATCGAACTTGCGGAGCAGCTCGCGCTGTTCGAGAAGCAGGGGAAGCTGCTCGAAGCGCAGCGGCTGCGCATGCGCACGGCGTTCGACATCGAGATGATGGAGCAGATCGGGTTCTGCAACGGCATCGAGAACTACTCCCGGCACATCGACGGCCGCTCCCCGGGGCAGCCGCCGAACACGCTCCTCGACTACTTCCCCGACGACTTCCTCGTCGTGATCGACGAGTCGCACGCGACAGTGCCGCAGATCGGTGCGATGTACGAGGGGGATGCCTCGCGCAAGCGCACCCTCGTCGAGCACG
>CAZCEE010000386.1:0-2558 GCA_964497165.1 uncultured Schumannella sp.
GGGCTCGAGGATCGAGTCGGCGTCGATGCGGCCGATCACCTCGCTCGTCGCGGCGTCGAAGCCCGCGTTGCGCGTGGGGGTGATGCCCTGCTCGTCGTTCTGGTCGACGATGACCAGCGGAGCGTCGGGGAACTCGGTCTGAAGGGCCTGCAGCATCGCGGCCGTCGAGTCGGTCGACTTGTTGTTGACGACGATGATCTCGTCGGCGGGCACGGTCTGCTCGATCGCGGCGACCACGCAGGCGCGGATGGTGCGTTCTTCGTTGTACGCGGGGATGACGATCGAAACGGTCGGTCCACCGGTCATGGCGCCACCCTATCCCGCCAAAGTGGCGCCGCCGTTTCGGTGTACAGGGCGGGCGAGCAGAGCGACTTCGTTCGCGCCGCCCTTGGTCTCTTGGCGACCAACTTCGATGAACCCGAGGCGGGCGTGGAAGGCGAGGGAGCCTGGGTTGGGTGGGCGCACATTCACCTCGCAGGTGATCTCGGCCGCGCCGTCGGCGCGGGCGGCATCCTCGACGGCGGCGTAGAGCCGCGGGCCGATGCCCTGACCCTGCAGGCGAGGCGCGAGCACGATGCGGTCGACGTAGAGGAAGTCGCGCGAGCGGGCGCTGAACCAGGTGTAGTTCTCACTCGCGTAGTCAAGCCCGGGGGCGAGCGCCACGATGAAACCGGCAGGCTGCCCGTCGTCGACGACGAGGGCGACACGGCTCAGCCCGATCAGTTCGGCGAGCTCCTCGGCGGGCGTGATCGGTACCGCCGGGTACGCAGCATCGTTGATCGCAACGACATCCGCGAGATCGGCTGACGTGTAGGGGCGGATGTCGGCGGGCACCCGATCAGGCTAATCGCCCGGCGTCAGTCGGCGATGTTGACGTGCTCGCGCATCCACGGCAGCGGGTTGATGAAGGTGCCGTCGCCGGTCTGGATGACGAAGTGCAGGTGCGCTCCAAAGCTCTGGCCGGTGTTGCCGACCCGTCCGATCACCTGGCCGCGCTGCACCGTGTCTCCGGGCGACAGGGTCATCGAGCCGGGCTGCATGTGGGCGTAGGCGCTGCGGAAGGTCACCCCGTCGACGTCGTGCTCGATCGTGACGTGCACACCCCACGAGCCGTCGGCGACACTCGACCCGACGACGACGCCGTCGGCGATCGCCTCGATCGGAACACCCGCGCCGGGCGTGAAGTCGATCCCGCTGTGCATCGTCGAACAGCCTTCGCACGACCGGTAGCCGAAGAACGACGAAATCGTCGTGTTGGCCGAGAGCGGCCACTGCACGACCGTGTATTCGGTGATGGCGAACTCGTCACGCTCGGGCTCGAGGACGGCGGCGGCGGTCGCCCACGATGCGGAGAGTTCGAAGGACTGCGCGGAGGCGTCGATCTGCGCCTGCTGGATGGCGGCAACGGCCGCGGGGACGGTGAGGGTGCCGACTCCGGCGAGGCATACGCCTGCCACGGACACCGCGAGGGCACGGCGGAAGAACGAGTTCATTCGGGGGTTCAGAACTTTCGGGTCCAGGCCATCCCGGAACGGATGACGGATGGCGCGACGGCCGTCGACCATGCTTACCCGTGACCCTGGACGAGTCCTGGTAAACCCCTGGCGATCCCCGCAGAGGCTGAATCCTCGGTGAACTGTGCGAAGAACCCCTGGTGGCGCCAAGAAGACGGTGCTGAGATGGGATCAGCCCGAGTGACACGGGCGGAGGTGGGCGATGGAGCTGAATGTGGTGCCGGCGATCGACGGGGTCTTTCGCGTCGTCATCGATGGGATGCCGGCGGGGTACGTGGTGGAGGTTGGACGCGTCTTCGTGACCCTCAGCGGGCCCGTCTACAACACCTCCGTCGAGGTGGGGCAATCACTCGACTTCGAGGCTGCGGTGCGGTTGCTCGCGCGAGAGAAACTCGCCTCTAGAGTGGGCGGGTGACGAAGCAGTCTGACCCCACGATTCCTCGCGACACTTCGGCGATCTCGTCGCTCGACCTCTCGAAGCGTGACCTGACCCTCGACCTCGCCCGCGTGTTCTGCGTGTTGCTGGTGGTCGTCATCCACCTGCTCTTCATCGGGGTCGGCCGGGATGCCGACGGCGAGTTGGTCATCTCGCGTCCCCTTGAAGAGCAGCCCTGGTTCGCAGCCGTGACCTGGGCGGGGCAGATCATGCCGCTGTTCTTCGTCGTCGGCGGGTTCGCGAGCATCACCGCGTGGCGCAGCAACGTGCGTCGCGGCGGCACCGCCGCCGACTATGTGAAGACCCGCGTGCTGCGGCTCGCGCAGCCGTCGCTTCCGCTGTTCCTCTTCTATGTGGTCGTCATCGGCGGGGCGACGCTGCTCGCGATCGCGCCGGAACTCGTCGGAACCGTCATTGAAGGCGCCGGGTCACCGCTTTGGTTCATCGCTGCCTACTGCCTCTGCCAGGCACTCGTGCCGGTGATGGTGCGGCTGCACGCCCGCGCCACCGCGCCCACTCTCGGCGTTCTGCTCCTCGGCGTCATCGTCGTGGATGCCGCCCGCTACGGCTCTGGCGTGACGCAACTGGGCTACCTCAACATGCTGTTC
>CAZCEE010000387.1:0-2557 GCA_964497165.1 uncultured Schumannella sp.
CAACACCTCGGCCTCGGCGGCGGCGTATGCGACCTACGGAGGCCTGACCGCCGCGGTGCTCGTTCCCGACGGCAAGATCGCGATGGGCAAGCTCGCTCAGGCGATCGCGCACGGCGCCGAACTGCTACAGGTGCGCGGCAACTTCGACGACTGCCTCGACATCGCCCGCGAACTTAGCGCGAACTACCCGGTGCATCTCGTCAACTCGGTCAACAACGACCGCATCGAGGGCCAGAAGACGGCGGCCTTCGAAGTCGTCGAGGTGCTCGGCGACGCTCCAGACTTCCACTTCATCCCGGTCGGCAACGCGGGCAACTACACCGCGTACACCCGCGGCTACTCCGAAGACCTCGCTGCGGGCCGGGTCACGAAGCTGCCCCGGATGTTCGGATTCCAGGCCTCGGGCTCCGCACCGCTCGTGCGCGGCGAGATCGTCAAAAACCCCGAGACGATCGCGAGCGCGATCCGCATCGGAAACCCGGCGTCGTGGGAGCTCGCGCTCGCAGCACGCGAACTGACCGACGGGTACTTCGGCGCGATCGATGACGACGTGATCCTCGACGCGCACCGTATCCTGTCCCGCGACGTCGGCGTCTTCGTCGAGCCCGCCTCGGCGATCAGCGTCGCGGGGCTGCTCGAGCGTGCCGAGGCCGGCGAGATCCCCAAGGGTGCGACCGTCGTGCTCACCGTGACCGGCCACGGTTTGAAAGACCCGCAGTGGGCGCTCAAGACGGCCGACGGCAGCGAGGTCGTGCCGACGAAGGTCGCGGTCGACGTCGCGGAGGTCGCCCACGTGCTCGGCCTCTCGGCGAACTCATCAGAAGCGGCCACATGAGCGTGGCCCCGATGAAGAAGGTCCCGGTCGGGCGCAGCGTCGCGGTCAAGGTTCCCGCGACGACGGCCAACCTCGGCCCCGGGTTCGACACCCTCGGCCTCGCGCTCTCGCTCTACGACGAGCTCGAGTTCACGACCCGCGCGAAGCCCGGTGCGACGATCGACGTGCAAGGCGTCGGCGTTGGGGAGGTGCCGACCGATGAGTCGAGCCTCGTCATCCGCGCCGCTGCGCACACCTTCGCCCACTACGGCGTCGAGATGCCCGGGCTCGACGTCGTCGCGCACAACGGCATCCCGCACGGCCGTGGCCTCGGGTCGTCGGGCGCCGCGATCGTCGCCGGCATCATGGCCGCGAAGGGGCTGCTCGAGGGGATCGTCGAGATCGACTCCGAGGGGCTGTTGGCTCGGGCGACCGAGCTGGAGGGGCATCCCGACAACGTCGCCCCCGCCCTCTTCGGCGGCCTCACGATCGCCTGGATGACCCCCGAGGGTCCGCGTCACAAGAAGCTCATCGTGCACCGCGGCGTCTCGCCGTTCGTCGCCGTGCCGCGCGAGTCGGTGATGTCGACGGCGCTCGCCCGCAGCCTGCAACCGGAGTCGGTGCCGCACGAAGACGCCATCTTCAACGTGTCGCGTTCGGCGTTGCTCATCGCGGCCCTCATCCAGAGCCCCGAACTGCTGCTCGCGGCCACCGAAGACAAGCTGCACCAGAGCTACCGCGCGAGCGCAATGCCCGAGACGGATGCCCTCATCCAGGTGCTGCGCGCGCATGGCCTGGCCGCGGTGGTGTCGGGGGCGGGCCCCTCGATCCTCGTGCTCGGCAGCGACCCGGCACAGCGGCTCGTCGCGACGGACCTGGTCGAGAAGTCGTCGACAACGGCGTGGGATTGCCTGCTGCTCGCCGTCGATTTCAAGGGTGCTACAGTGGTACCGCACTCCACCGAGGCCGTGGCCTAGCCCAAAAAAGAGCTCGCCCCCTTCCGAAGATGTGCAATCCCATCAGGTTCTGAATCCTCCTCTCGTGCGCCTCTTACGAGGTCATTCGAGTGGCCCCGAAGAACCGAACCCCGGGACGTTCTGTGCCCGGGTCGAAAGGAACACACCCCCTTGACTGACGCCGACACCGCCGCGACCGTCGTGGCCGAACGTGCTGCCCTGAGCCGCTTGAAGCTCGCCGAGCTGCAAGCCCTGGCCGTGGAGCGCGGGATCGCCGGCGCCGCCAAACTTCGAAAAGGAGAACTCGTGGACTCTCTCTCAGACACCTCCGAGACCGAAGCCCCGCAGGGCGAAGCGCCCGAGGCTGACGCCCCCACCGAGACCGCCGCCGCGGAGGCACCGGTCGCCGAGGGCGACACGATTCCGGCTCGTCGCTCCCGCCGTGCCACCGCGTCGACCGAAGAGGTCGCCGCGCTCGCTGTCGAACTCCCCGAAGCCGACCTGTCCGCCGAGCCCCAGCGTTCGCGTGAAGAGATCGCCGCCGAACTCGACAGCCTGCTCCCCGACGTCACCTCAGGGGCCGACCCGGAGGGCGACGAGACCGCAACCCGGGGCCGGGGCCGCAACCGCAACCGCGGCGGCCAAGGCACGCGCGCCGAACAGGGTGGTAACGGCCAGACCGCCGGGCAGACCCGCCAGAGCGGCAACGGCCAGGGCACGGGCGGCCAGAACAGTGGCGGCCAGAACGGCCCCGCCGCAGATGGTCCCGACGGCGAAGGTCGCGGAC
>CAZCEE010000388.1:0-2552 GCA_964497165.1 uncultured Schumannella sp.
CGGTCGGCGTGCATCCAGTGGGTCGTTGCGGGGCGCCCTTCGAGGATGCCGGCCTGCGCGAGCACGAAGGCGCCGGTGCAGACGCTCAGCACCCAGGCTCCGCGCGCGGCGGCTGCCCGGACGACGGCGAGGTAGCGCTCATCGATGATCTCGGTGCCGTCGAGGTGCGCGGGAACGGCGATGAGGTCGGCGTCCGCCGCGATCGAGAGGTCGTTGTCGACCTGGAGGGTGAATCCGAAGCTTGTTGCGACCGGGCCGGGATCGGCGGTCGCGATGTGGAAGTCGAGCGCCGGCGCACCCATGGCGCTGCGGTCGACACCGAAGACCTCGCAGACGACGCCGAACTCGAACGGCGCGGTGCCGGGAAGCACGAGGCAGACGACTTTCTTGAGCACGAGCGCCTCCTGGCAGTTTTTCGATGAACTACGGCAATCCTGCCACTGGTGGCGGAAACGCGCAACTCATACCGTTTCTGCCATGGTCCTCCTCATTCTCCTTTCCGCAGTATCCGTCGTGGCGATTCTTGCCACCGTCGTGGTCATGCGCCGCGACGGCTACCGTCGCATCCCCCGCCGCACGGCCTCTAGCCTGGAGACGTGACCTGGCTAGTGACCGGCGGCGCCGGCTACATCGGCGCGCACGTCGTGCGGGAGTTCCTCGCAGCCGATATGCACGTGACGGTGCTCGATGATCTCTCCACCGGCCAGCTTGGCTTCCTGCCCGGAAGGGTCTCCTTCACCCGTGGCACGATCCTCGACGGCTCGTTGCTCGAGCGGATCTTCGACGAACACGACGTGACCGGGGTCGTGCATGTCGCCGGTTTCAAATACGCCGGGGTGTCGGTGCAGCGCCCGTTGCACACCTACGAGCAGAACGTCGACGGCACCACGGTGCTGCTCGCGGCGATGCAGGATCGCGGTGTCGGCAAGATGGTGTTCTCGTCGAGTGCCGCCGTCTACGGCACCCCCGACGTCGACGTCGTCACCGAAGACACCCCGAAGGCCCCCCAATCGCCGTACGGCGAGTCGAAACTGATCGGCGAGTGGCTGTTGCGCGACCAGGAAATCGCCGCGGGACTGCGCCACACCTCGTTGCGGTACTTCAACGTCGTCGGATCGGGGCATCCCGAGGTCCGCGACACGAGCCCGCACAACCTCTTCCCGCTCGTCTTCGAAGCACTGCTGGAGGGTCGCACGCCGCGCATCAACGGCGACGACTACCCGACGCCCGACGGCACCAACGTGCGGGACTACGTGCACGTTTCCGACATCGCGCAGGCCCACGTTGCCGCAGCGAAGCGGCTGGATGCCGGCGAACCGATCGAGGCGGCCTACAACCTGGGAAGCGGTTCCGGGGTATCGGTCGCCGAAATCATGGCCGCCGTCGCGCGGGTCACCGGCATCCCGTTCGACCCCGAGATCGCACCGCGCCGGCCGGGGGACCCGCCGCGCATCGTCGCCAATGGCGACCTCGCGGCCCGCGATCTGGACTGGCAGATGCGCCACACCCTCGACGAGATGGTCGCCAGCGCATGGGCGGCACGCTCCGCCGCGAGCGTTGACTGATCGTCACCTGTGAACTCGCCGATCCCATCCCGGTGTCATCGGCGCGTCGTACCAACCTTCAACCCAAGCTGCGACTTATCATCCGCGACTTGACTTCGGGCGAATGACAGCGGTGTAATTATCAGCAAGGCGCCCAGCGGGGGGTGGCGGTTACAACCGAAGGGGCAGCACGCATGACGAGGAACGAGATGGTTCAGGCTAGCTACAAGCCGTCCGTTCCGGACGATTGGTTCGTCGACCCCGTCCGGCTCGGCATCCCGGGCCTGCGGCCCCAACCGATCGACGACGACAACCCGCTCTCCTGGCAGACCGACGCGCTGTGTGCGCAGACCGACCCCGAAGCGTTCTTCCCCGAGAAGGGCGGCTCGACCCGCGACGCCAAGCGCATCTGCACGACGTGCGAGGTCAAGGCGCAGTGCCTCGACTACGCGTTGCAGAACGACGAGCGCTTCGGCATCTGGGGCGGGCTCTCCGAACGCGAGCGCCGGCGCCTCCGGAGGAGCCGCACGGCGTAGGGTCTCGCACGCGGTCGCGAGCGACTGCCCGCAACCACGGTGGTGAGTGGGTTCACCTACGCCCAGCACCTCGATATGGCGGCGGATGCCGTGGCGGCGTTCGTCACGCGGGTTGCGGCGGTCGGCTAGCTCGTCCTCCACAGGCTCGCCGGTGACGACTTATCCTGAGAATGGTTCGTCTACCTAGTACATACGTTCGAATGTTGCTTCAATGGGGGTATGTCCCCTTCCGCCCTCGCCGTCACGTGGCTCGGCGCTGACCCGAGCGCGCTCGACGATGACGCGCTGCTCACGGGTGCGCGTGAGCTGGGCGAGTTGCGGCGGCTGGTCGAGGCGTCACTGGGATCGTTCGCGGCAGAGGTGAAGCACCGCTCCCGCCGCGAAGACGGGTTCGGTGGTCTCGCGCAACGCCTCGGCGCCGGAACCCCCGAGAAACTGGTCGAGCAGGTGTCGGGGGTGTCGAAGCGGGAAG
>CAZCEE010000389.1:0-2541 GCA_964497165.1 uncultured Schumannella sp.
CTGCGTGCCTGCGACTCCGGTCGGCGCGCCGTGCTCCAGCGAGACCGTGTGGTGCGTCGACGGCGCTCGCTGCGCACGCGATCCCGACACCGGAGCCACCACGTGCGTCGCGTCGCCGCGCGGCTGCAGGTCCTACCTCGACTGCGGCGACCCCACCGAGACGTGCGAAGAGGGACGCTGCGTCGTTCTCCCGCCGCGACACGACGGCTCCAGCCGTGGCGGAATGGCAGGTACCGCATGCTGAGCCGCATCGCCGAGAGCCTCTTCTGGATCGGCAGATACATCGAGCGCAGCGACGGCACGGCGCGCATCCTCGACGTGCACCTGCAGTTGTTACTCGAAGACCCGTGGGTCGAAGAGAACCTCGCGTGCCGCTCTCTGCTGTCGGTGATGGGCACCGAGGTCGACGAGTATGCCGAGGTCACCCGCAGCGACGTGCTCACGATCCTCGCGGTCGACCGCAACCAGCCGGCATCCATTGCCTACTCGTTGAACGCCGCCCGCGAGAACGCCCGCCGCGCGCGGGAAGTCGTCAACACCGAACTCTGGGAGGTGCTCAACACCACCAGGGCCCGGATGCCGCGCAAGGTCGCCGGCGACAAGGTGCACGAGTTCTTCACCTGGGTTCGGGAACGCGCCGCGCTCGCCGTCGGCATCGTCGAGTCCGCGACCAACCGCGACGAGGCGTACCGGTTCTTCACCCTCGGCCGCGGCATCGAACGCGCCGACATGACCGCGCGACTGTTGGCCACGAGGTCGCTCACCGAAGCGTCGGGCCCCTCGTGGACGACGATCCTGCGCAGCGTCGGCGCGTACGAGGCGTACCTGCGCACCTACCGCGGGGTGCCGAGTGCGCAGAAGGCGGCCGAGTTCCTGCTGCTCGACCGGCTGTTCCCGCGCAGCATCCTCTACTCGGTGACCCGCGCCGAGCAGCAGTTGCGCGAAATCGAACCCCGCGCCGACCGGTTCGGCGTGAGCGACCAGGCGCAGCGGTTGCTCGGCCAGATCCGCAGCGAACTGGAGTACCGACCCGTCATCGACCTGATCACCGACCTGCCGACCCACATGGATGCCGTGCAGAAGACGACGACGGCGGTGAGCGAGGCGATCCGTCAGCGCTACTTCCCGACGAACGACGTCGCCGCCTGGGTCGTGGAGAACACGTGAAGCGGCTGGGTTCATGAAAAGACTGCGCATCCGGCACGAGACCGGCTTCCACTACGACGGCGAAGTGACGGCGTCGTACAACGAGGCGCGGATGCTGCCGGTGAGCGCCGACGGGCAGCTCGTTCTCTACTCCAACCTCGAGATCATGCCGATCTCGAGCCACCACTCCTACGTCGACTATTGGGGGACCCGGGTTTCCTCGTTCGAGATCCTCACCCCCCACGCGGAACTCTCCCTCACCGCGACGAGCCTCGTCGAGGTGCGCGACCGCGACCACCCCGAGCATCGCCTCGAGTGGACAGCCCTCGCCGACGAGATCGAAACCGCGACCGAGTACGTCGAGCAGCTGGGTCAGACGAACCGCACTCGCCCACCGGCGGAGGTCGTCGAACTCGCACGCGACATCGTGGCGACGGCCGAGTCGCCGTGCGAGGCGGCGCTCGCGATCTGCCAGGCGATCGGCGATCGGATCGAATACGTGTCGGGCGCGACGAGCGTCTACACGACCGCCGCCGAAGCCTGGGAGCACAGGAAGGGTGTCTGTCAGGACATCACCCACCTCGCGCTTGGCGCGCTGCGCGCGGTCGGCATCCCGGCCCGCTACGTCAGCGGCTACCTGCACCCGCAGCCGGATGCGGCGATCGGCGTCACCGTCGCGGGCGAGTCGCACGCCTGGGTTGAGTGGTTCTGCGGGGCGTGGAAAGGCTACGACCCGACCAACCTCATCGACATCGGCGACCGGCACGTGACAGTCGGCCGGGGCCGTGACTACGGGGATGTCGCGCCCCTCCGCGGCGTCTACGCGGGGCCGTACGGCAGCAAGCTGTTCGTGACGGTGGAGATCACCCGCGAGACCTGACCCGGCGCTTAGATCTTGCGCCCTTCGGTCTCAACGATCGCGATCTCGGTGGTCGCGAGCTCGCGGTCTTCTGCCGGCCGTCCGGTGAACCGCAGCGGCCAACGTCGTTGGGGCTCCCACCGGACGCGGAGGGCGCGGGTGCGGACGAAGTAGGTCACCGCGATGATCACGATGACCACCGCGGCGGTGGCAGCGGAGAGCATCGCGACGCGTGGTCCGGCGGTCTGGGCGACGAGCCCCATCACCGGTGCGCCGATCGGCGTGCCGCCGACGAATACAGCCATGTACAGCGCCATGACCCTTCCCCGCATCGCCGGCGGGGTCGTGGTCTGCACGTACGAGTTGGCCGTCGTCATGAGGGTCATCGCGCCGACACCGACGGCGATCAGCGCGACGCCGAACACCCACGGGTTCGGGGCAAGGGCCGCCACGACGAGTGCCGCCGCCGCCGCGAGCGCGGCCCACGCGATGATGCCGAGCCGTGGCTCGGCGCGGCGGGCACTCAGCAGAGCCCC
>CAZCEE010000390.1:0-2536 GCA_964497165.1 uncultured Schumannella sp.
CGAGACGATGCCGCCGTTCATCGGCCACCTCGAGGGGGTCCGCAGCCGCGGCGGCCTGATCGTCGTCGATCCCCGACGCACAGCAACCGCGCGGCTCACCGACGACGGTGGGGGCATGCACGTCCAGCCAGCCCCCGGCACCGATCTCGTGCTGTTGCTCGGGCTGGCACACGTCGTGCTCGCCGAAGGTCTCGCCGACCTCCACTATCTCGAGGCGCGCACGGTGGGCCTTGACCGGGTGCGGCGGGATGTCGCGCCCTGGTGGCCGGAGCGCGTGCAGAGCGTGACCGGGGTTCCGGTCGCGACTATCCGTGCGGTGGCGCGGCGACTCGCCGCCGCCGACGGCGCCTACGTGCTCACCGGTCGCGGCGTCGAGCAACACGCCGACGGCACCGACACGGCGACGTCGGCCATCAACCTCAGCCTGCTGCTCGGGCTCGTCGGCTCCGAGCGTTCGGGGTACGGCACCCTCACCGGTCAGGGCAACGGCCAGGGCGGTCGCGAGCACGGCCAGAAGGCCGACCAGCTTCCTGGCTACCGCAAGATCACCGACCCGGTCGCGCGCGAACACGTCGCCCGGGTCTGGGGCGTCGACCCCGAGACGATCCCGGGGCCAGGGGTGCCTGCGGTCGAACTGCTCGCCGAACTCGGCGCACCGGGCCGCGTCCGTGCCCTGCTCGTGCACGGTTCCAACGTCGTCATCTCCGCACCGGATGCCGGCGCTGTGCGCACCGGGCTGAAGGCGCTCGACCTGCTCGTGGTGAGCGACTTCTTCCTCTCCGAGACGGCGCAGCTCGCCGACGTCATCCTGCCGGTTCCGCAGTGGGCCGAGGAGGAGGGCACCATGACCTCGCTCGAGGGCCGGGTGCTGCGCCGCAGGCGGGCGATCGATCCTCCGGCGGGCGTCCGCGACGAACTCTGGATCCTCAGCGAACTCGCGCGTCGGCTCGACGCGCCCGGGCGATTCGACCTCGACGCGGAGTCGGTGTTCGACGAGCTGTGCCGGGCCTCGGCAGGTGGTACCGCCGACTACTCGGGCATCGACTACCCGCTGCTCGACTCGGGGGCTGCCGTCCATTGGCCGTACCCGGCGGGAAGCACGGGCACGCCGCGACTGTTCCTCGACCGGTTCGCGCACGACGACGGCCGTGCCCGGCTGGTGAGCGTTCGGCCGGCGATGCGGCCCGAGCCGGCGGGCGTCGACGGCACGCTGACGCTCATCACCGGCCGCCTGCTCGAGCACTACCAGTCGGGAACCCAGACGCGCCGCGTGGCGGAGCTGGCCGAGGTGCGCCCGCATGCCGAGGCACAGCTCCATCCGGTCGCCGCCGAACGGCTCGGGCTGACCGACGGCGACCTCGCCGAGTTGACCAGCTCGAGCGGGGCGGTGCACGCCCTCGTGCGGCTGAGCCCCGACATCCGTCACGACACGGTCTTCCTGCCCTTCCACTACCCCGACCTCGAGAGCGCAAATCTGGTGACCCGTTCCGACACCGACCCCGTCTCGGGCATGCCCGAGTTCAAACGCACCGTCGTGCAGATGCGACTCGTGGAGGCCCGGGATGCCTGAACGCGTCGTACTCGTCGGCTTCGGCCCGGTGGGCGCCCGGTTCGCCGAGGAGCTGCTCCCCCTCGTTCGCAGCGGTGCTGTCGCGCTCACCGTCGTCGGCGCCGAAGACGACGACGCGTACAACCGCGTTCTCGTCTCGGAGTACGCCGTCGGGTCCGTCGATCGGGAGTCGCTCACCGTCTGCGCTGCCGACGATCTGCGGGAGGCCGGGGTCGTCGTTCACACCGGCATGACCGTGCGTGCGCTGCTGCGCTCCCGAAACACCGTGCGCCTCGCGGACGGCACGGAGCTGCCGTATGACCGGCTCGTGCTCGCGACCGGGGCGCGCTCGTTCGTGCCGACCCTCGACGGGGTGCGGCGCGTCCGGCGAGAAGGCCTGATCCCTGCGGAGAATGCCCGCGACCTGGATTCCGCCGGGGTGCGCTTCCCTGACCGTGTGACCGTGCTCCGCGACCTGGCCGATGCCGAACGGGTGCGCGCGACGGTCGACGCCGGGGGACGCATCGTCGTGCTCGGTGCCGGCGTTCTCGGGATGGAGTTCGCGCTGGCCGCCGTCGCGCGGGGGGCGGAGGCGTGCGTCGTGCACCACGGCGCCGTGCCGATGGAGCGCCAACTCGATCGCGGCGCAGGCATGGTGCTCGCCGCCGCAGCGCGCCGCGCGGGGGTGGCGACGATCGCCCACACCCGCGCCGAGTCGGTGCTGCTCGCGCACGACGACAACGGTCGCGAGCGATTCGAAGCCCTCGTCTGTGCCGACGGTAAAATCATCCACGGTGACCTGCTGGTGCTCTCCTGCGGTGTCGCCGCCCGAACCGAACTCGCCGGGATCGCCGGCCTCCCCGTCGCCCGCGGCGTGCTCGTCGACGCGGAGCTGCGGTCGTGGGGAGATCCCGACATCTACGCCATCGGCGACTGCGCGCACATCAGTGACCCGGCCGGCCCCGACCGCACCCCGCGCGGAGCGCC
>CAZCEE010000391.1:0-2534 GCA_964497165.1 uncultured Schumannella sp.
GCCAGCTCGGCGCTCAGCACGGCCGAGCCGAGGTCCATGAGCACGAGCACGCCGTCGGTGTCGGCGAGCGCGTCGATCGCCGCCGCGACCCGGGTGGCGTCGGTGCCGACGATCGGCGAACCGTCCTTCTCGGCGCCCGCGCCCGCGGCGACGAGCACCCGAGGCGCCCCCGTCGGCACCATCTGCAGGGCGAGGCTGACGGCAGCCTCGGCCAGTTGCAGGCTGTGCGAGACGGCGACGATGCCGATCACGTCACGAACTCCCAAGGACGTCGGCGAGCGTGCGCATGAGCAGTGCGCTCGAGGCCGAGCCCGGGTCGAGGTGACCCGCACTCCGCTCGCCCAGATAGCTAGCACGGCCCTTTCGGGCAACGAGGGGCTCGGTCGCGTCGCGACCGGCCTCCGCGGCATCGGCGGCGACTTCGACCGCCGCAGTGATCGAGGATCCGTCGGCGAGCGCCGCGTCGAAGGCGTCGAGGGCCGGGGCGAGAGCGTCGAACATCGTCTTGTCTCCCGCCTCGGCCTTGCCGCGCGCGACGATTCCGTCGAGCCCGGCCCGGAGGGCGGCCGCGAGCGCCGCGCCGTCGAATTCGGCGACGGCGCCCGCGGTCATGCCCATCCGAAGGAAGAAGGTTCCGTACAGCGGTCCGCTCGCTCCGCCGACCGAGGTGACCAGTGTCATCCCGACCGACTTGAACAGCTCGTCTGCAGTGGACGGCGTCGACGTCTCGAGCTTGTCCATGACGGCAGCCATGCCGCGCGCCATGTTCGCCCCGTGGTCGGCGTCGCCGATCGCGGAGTCGAGTTCGGTGAGGTACGCCCGTTGTTCTGTCACCGCGGTGCGGAACGCGTCGAGCCACTTCACCAGACCGTCGAGAGGAATCGTGCCAGTCATGCTTCGTCCTTCGTGTTTCGCGGTGCCGGTCAGGCGCCCCAGCGGAGTCCGCCGGTGACGACGGGAGCATCCCACAACTTCAGGATCTCGTCGTCTGCCGCAAGCACGGTCACCGAGCAGCCCGCCATGTCGAGCGACGTGATGTAGTTGCCCACGAGCGTGCGGGCGACCTTCACCCCAGCCTTCTCGAGCAGCTTCGCAACCTCGCCGTACATCAAGTACAGCTCGATGAGTGGCGAGCCTCCCATGCCGTTGAGCATCACGATCGACGGGGCCCCGGTGAAGTCGAGGTCGGCGAGGATCGGTTCGACGAGTTGCTCGGCGATCTCGCGAGCGCCGGCGAGCGGGACGCGGTGGCGGCCCGGTTCGCCGTGGATGCCCACGCCGATCTCCATCATGTCGTCGGGCAGGTCGAAGGTCGGCTTTCCGGCCGCGGGCACCGTGCAGCTGGTGAGCGCCATGCCCATCGAGCGACCGGAGCCGTTGATCTTCTCGGCGAGGGCGAGCACGGCTTTCAGGTCGCGCCCCTCTTCGGCCGCTGCGCCGACGATCTTCTCGAGCAGTACGGTGACGCCCACCCCACGACGGCCTGCCGTCCAAGTTGAGTCCTGCACGGCGACGTCGTCGTTAGTGACGATCGTCGCGACCTCGACGCCCGACTCCGAGGCAGCGAGCTCGCCCGCCATCTCGAAGTTCATGACATCGCCCGTGTAGTTCTTCACGATGTGCAGCACGCCGGCCCCGCGATCGGCGACCTTGGTCGCTTCCTGCATCTGGTCGGGCGTCGGCGAGGTGAAGACCTCTCCGGCACACGCTGCGTCGAGCATCCCGGTGCCGACGAAGCCGCCGTGCAGCGGTTCGTGGCCAGAACCGCCGCCCGAGATGAGCGCCACCTTGCCGTCGGCCTTGGGGGTCGCCCGGTAGATGATGCGGTTCGTGAAGTCGACTCTCAGGTCGCTGTGGGCTGCGGCGATACCGGCAAGGGCATCGGCGAGCACCGCCTCAGGATCGTTGATCAGCTTCTTCATGCGGGCACGCTCTCCTTCTTCTCCGCAGCCTTGTCGGCGGCGGTCTTCGAGATCAGGCCGAACAGCAGTGCGGCGGCAACACCGGCGAGCAGTTCCGCCGCGATGTACACCGGGTACTGCTCCCAGCGCACTTCGCCACCGAGAATCTGCTGAATCAGCATGGGGCCGGTGGTGCGGGCCGGGTTGATCGACGCCCCGGTCGCCGGTGCGACAGGGATGATCGCCGCAAACACCACGAGACCGATGACGATCCCGGCGAACCCGGAGGCCGCCTTGCGGTGGATCACGCCGAACACCGTGAACACCAGGATGAACGTGCCGACGAACTCGGCCGTGAATGCCTGGTACCAGGGGATGTCTCCGTAGGCGGCGACGCCGAGACCGGCTTCACTCGCCGGCATCCCGAGAACTCCGACGATCGCGAGTGCGCCGACGGTCGCTCCCAGCACCTGAGCGATCAGGTAGCCGGGAACTTCCCGCCAGGGGAATTTGCCCGAGACGGCGAGACCGAGGGTCACCGCGGGGTTGATGTGGTTGCCCGAGATGTACCCGAACGTGTAGACGGTGGCGGCGACGATGGTGCCGAAGGCGAGCGAGATCACACCGAGTTCG
>CAZCEE010000392.1:0-2532 GCA_964497165.1 uncultured Schumannella sp.
CCCTCGTTGACGTTGCGCGCCGCGAAGGTCGGGTCCATCTTGAGGTCGGTCATCGCCTTCTTCAGCGTCGGACCCCAACTGCGAATGGCCGGCGCCTCGCCGTCGATCGCGGTCTTCGCGGTACGCAGGAAGTTCGCGACCGTCACACCGGGGATCTCGACGGGGTACTGCATCGCGAGGAAGAGCCCCGCCCGGGCGCGCGCGTCGACGGTCATCGACAGCACGTCTTCGCCGTCGAGTTCGATCGAACCGCTGTCGACGTGGTACCGGGGATGACCGGCGATCGTGTACGCGAGAGTGGACTTGCCCGACCCGTTGGGCCCCATGACGGCGTGGATCTCGCCCTGGCTGATCGTGAGGTCGACACCCTTGAGGATGGGCTTCTTGACACCGTCGGCCTCGATCGAGACGTGCAGGTCGGTGATTTTGAGTGTGGTCATGAGATCTTCTCTCCGATGTAGACGTCGCCGTCGATGATCTCGACAGCGAAGACGGGAACCGGCTCGTAGGCCGGGAGGGTCAGGGGCTTCCCGGTCGCGAGCTCGAATTTGGAGCCGTGCGCCCAGCACTCGAGGGTGTCGTCTTCGACGAAGCCCTCCGACAGCGAGATGTCGCCGTGCGTGCACGTGTCGCCGAGCGCGTGCACCGTGCCGGCAGAATCCATCACGACCGCGATCGGCGTCCCGTCGACGATGACCTTCTTCGCGGTTGAGACCGACAGGTCGCCGAGGGCGCAGACTTTCGTGCTCACGCGGCTCCCTCCAACTCGGCAACGAGGGCCGAGACCAGCCGGGCCTGCAACACCGGCTCGGGGATGCGCTGCACGACCTCGATGAGGAAGCCGAGCACGACGAGTCGGCGGGCTTCGGCTTCGGGAATGCCACGGGACTGCAGGTAGAAGAGGTGCTCGTCGTCGAATCGTCCGGTCGCACTCGCGTGGCCGGCGCCGACGATGTCGCCGGTCTGAATCTCGAGGTTCGGGATGCTGTCGGCTCGCGTGCCTTCCGAGAGCACGAGGTTGCGGTTCTGCTCGTAGGTGTCGGTGCCGACCGCGCGCGGACCGATGAGCACGTCGCCGACCCAGACCGTGCGTGCCCCGTCGCCGTTGAGCGCTCCCTTGTAGGTGACCCGGCTGCGCGTGTGCGGCGCGTCGTGGTGCACGTAGACGCGCTGCTCGAGGTGCTGACCGGCATCGGCGAAATAGACGCCGAGCAACTCGGCGTCGGAGCCTTCGCCCGCGAGGTGCGCCGACGGGTTGATCCGCACGATCGCACCGCCGAGCGAGACGAGGATGTGGGTGAGCTTGCCGTCTTTGCCGATCGTCGCGAAGTGGCTGGCGAGGTGCCGAGCGTCGTCCTCCCATTCCTGCAGGCTGACGAGCGTGAGATGGGCTCCCTCGCCGACGACGATCTCGACGTTCTCGCTCAGCGCGGCGCTCCCCCGGCTGTCGAGGATGACGAGGCCTTTCGACTGCGGTGCGGCCTCGACGAGCACGTGCGCGGCCCGGGGCGTCGAACCCATCGCCGCTCGGGTCACGGTGAGGGCGTCGGGCTCACCCTCGATTGCGATGCGCAGGGCCTTCTCGAAGCTGCTCCAGCCGTTGGCGGCGGCGCGCTCTTCCGGCGTGCCGGCCGACCCGATGCGGGGGTCGGCGCGGTCGATCCATTCGACGGTCGTGCCGGCGACATCCGGGTACTGGATCGGGTACGGCGACCCGTCGAGTTCGCCGTCGATGAGGTCGCGGATGCGGTCGATCGGGGTGAGCTTCCACTCCGCCTGCCACGCTTCGACAGCGGGAAAGTCGTCGTGGCGGGTTGACTTCGGCCGATCGGAACGGGTCTGAACGGGAACGAACGGTCCATCGCTGTGCGCGACGATGCCCAGCCGCTCAGCGGCCTCGGTGCCGGCGGCCACTATCCGACCGAGCCTTCCATGCTCATTTCGATGAGCTTGTTGAGTTCAAGGGCGTACTCCATCGGCAGCTCGCGGGCGATCGGCTCGATGAAGCCGCGCACGATCATCGCCATCGCCTCGTCTTCGGCCATTCCGCGCGACATGAGGTAAAACAGCTGCTCTTCGCTCACGCGCGACACCGTCGCCTCGTGGCCGAGTTGCACGTCGTCGACGCGGATGTCGATCGAGGGATAGGTGTCGCTGCGCGAGATCGAGTCGACGAGCAGCGCGTCGCAGCGCACCGTGTTCGCCGAGTGGTGGGCGTTCTCTCCCACCCGCACCTCGCCGCGGTATCCGGCGCGACCGCCACCGCGCGCAATCGACTTCGAGACGATCGAGGATGTCGTGTACGGCGCGAGGTGGATCATCTTGGCGCCGGCATCCTGATGCTGTCCCGGTCCGGCGAACGCGACCGACAGGGTCTCCCCCTTGGCGTGCTCCCCCACCAGGTAGATCGACGGGTACTTCATCGTCACCTTGGAGCCGATGTTGCCGTCAATCCACTCCATCGTCGCGCCCTCGTGCGCGATCGCGCGCTTGGTGACCAGGTTGTAGACGTTGTTCGACCAGTTCTGGATC
>CAZCEE010000393.1:0-2529 GCA_964497165.1 uncultured Schumannella sp.
GTAGGCTGAGAGCACCATGTCCTCCCCGGTGCTCGACTTCTCGAAGGTGTCCGTCGTCCGAGGGGGCACCCGCATCCTCGATCAGGTGAATTGGGCCGTGCAGCCCGAAGAGCGCTGGGTGATCCTGGGCCCCAACGGTGCGGGCAAGACGACGCTGCTGCAGATCGCGGCGGCGACGATGCACCCGACGTCGGGAGTCGCCACCCTCCTCGGTGAGCGGCTCGGCAAGTCCGACGTCTTCGACATCAAGCCCCGCATCGGGCTCGCCTCGTCGGCGATGGCAAAGCGCATCCCCGCCGACGAGGTGGTGCTGGATGTCGTGCTCACCGCCGCCTACGCCGTCACCGGGCGCTGGAACGAGGTCTACGAAGACGTCGACGTCAACCGTGCCCGACGCGTGCTGGGGGAGTGGAAGCTCTCGGCGTTCGACGACCGACGCTTCGGCACCCTCAGCGACGGGGAGCAGAAGCGGGTGCAGATCGCCCGCGCCGTGATGGCCGACCCCGAGGTGCTGCTGCTCGACGAGCCAGCCGCGAGCCTCGATCTCGGCTCCCGCGAAGAGCTGCTGCAACTGCTCGGCGGGTTCGCCAGCAACCCGAAGTCACCCGCGATGGTGATGGTCACGCATCACGTCGAAGAGATCCCGCCAGGATTCACGCACGTGCTGCTGCTCGCTGCCGGCGCGGTCACGGCGGCCGGACCGATCGGCGACGTGTTGACCGGCGAGAACCTCACGGCGACCTTCGGCCTGCCGATCGAACTCACATCGGCGAACGGTCGTTTCGCGGCTCGCGCCGCCTAGCTGCGTCTGGTAAAGTCGCTCCTTGGCCGTTCGGCCATCTTCCCTTTCGTTTCTTTCGAGGTAGCGCCATGAAGTCCGAGATCCACCCCGAGTACGCGCCCGTCGTGTTCCGCGACCTCGCGAGCGGTGCCACCTTCCTCACCCGTTCGACGGTGAAGAGCGACAAGACGATCGACCTCGACGGCGAGAGCTACCCGGTCATCGACGTCGAGATCTCGTCGGAGTCGCACCCGTTCTACACGGGCAAGCAGCGCATCCTCGACAGCGCTGGTCGCGTCGAGAAGTTCAACTCGCGCTACAAGGGTTTCGGCGAGAAGAAGAACTAACCCTTCAGCTGGGCCGCGCACAGCCCCGTACCGAACAGGTGCGGGGCTTTCGCACACCCCGGGGTCGTAGCGATCTAGAAGAGCGCGGGTCGCCGGGCCGCCCACAACGGCAGCATGACGTCGAGGGTGAGCGGCGCGAGTTCGACCGAGTCGGTGTCATCGGGGGATTCGAGCCAGTAGATCTCGGCGATCTCGGTGGCGGGATGCAGCTCGACGTCGGTCACGAGCGCGAACACCTCGGCGCGCACCGTCTGCCCCGGCTCGTTGAGTGCCGCGGCCTCGTAAGACCCGAGAAACTCGGTGGCGTCGACATCGACCTCGAGCCCCAGCTCTTCGCGCAGCTCGCGGATCAACGTCGCAAGGGCGCTTTCGCCGCGCTCGATCTTGCCGCCGGGCTGCATGAACCCGGTCGTGCCCTGCTTGCGAACGACGATCGCCCGGCCCGCGGAGTCGGTCACAATCGCCGCAGCTACGTGGATGCGACGAGCCGCGGGGGTGGGCGTCGGCGGAGGCAGTGGCGCGGACTCCGGGGGCACTAGATCTGCCGATTGTTCGAGCGCGAGTACGCCGTCCGAGAAATCGAACATCGGTACCGTGTCGCTCGGGCGCGGCGGCGGAGCCGCGATCGGCTGGGTGTCGACGATGGTGCGAATGTCGTCGAGCGGCACGACCGGCCAGCCGTCGATCATGCCGCGCTGGCGGGCGTGCAGCGCGGCGGGGGTTCCCGAGAACTCCTCGCGCGGCGCCATCGCCTTCACGATCCGGCCCGCCGCGAGCGACCCGGGCTGCACGTCATAGCGTTCGGCCATCGCGTTGAGGGTGCGAGCACCGTCGAACTCGGGTTCGATCAGCTCGTCGAGCAGCAACGGGTCGAGAATCGGCGCCGGTTCGGCGAGCGGCTCGATTCCGCGTCGGCGGCACTCGCGATCGAGCACCGTGAGTCCGGCGCTGGCGTCGAACGTCGCAATCGGGATGCCGAGAGCGAGCAGGGTCCGCAGCGTCTGGGCGACCTCGCCCACGACCGCCTCGGCCCGATCCGAGCCCCAATCCCAGCGGGCAAGCTCGGCACCGTCGTCGTCGAGCACCGCCACGCGGGCCGCGACGATGCGTGCCGTGTCCTGATCAGTGCCGGAGATCGCGAACTCCGCGACTCCCAGGCGACCTTGCCATGTCCCCACCGGATCAGGCTACGACGCGAGCCGCCAGGCCTGGTACATCCCGTGCGGTTCTAGCGTGTCGCGTCGCCGATGTGCAGCCAGTAGAACGACTGGGTGCCGAGGGTGAGGGTGAGCTGCCCGTCGTCGCCGATGCTCGGGAAGTCGCCGCCGCCGAAGAGGTCGCGCAGCGGGGCGCCGAACCAGCCGTCGAAGTCGATGGTGACCGCGACGGGATTGTGCGCGA
>CAZCEE010000394.1:0-2529 GCA_964497165.1 uncultured Schumannella sp.
CCCGGAGGGGTCGGGGAGCGAAAGCCGATCGAACTCGTCAGCAAGAATCCGGTTCACCGAAATCGTTGACCCACCTGTCGCGGAAGAGCTCTGTTCTGTCGCGGAAGAGCTCTGGCGAAACCTGAGAGAATCGACGCGTGACCACGACGACCACTTCGGCCGGGAGCACCTCCCGCGCCGACTTCCGCGCGGCGATCGCCGCCGGGCACCGCGTCGTCCCGGTGCTGCGCCGCCTGTTCGCCGACGGTGAGACGCCGATCGGCGTCTACCGCAAGTTGGCCGTCGGCAAGCCCGGGACGTTCCTTCTGGAGTCTGCGGAGCAGGGCGGAATCTGGTCGCGCTGGTCCTTCGTCGGCGTCGGTTCGCTCGGGGTGCTCACCGAGAACGCCGGGGGAGTGACCTGGCTTGACTACGGGCTCTCCGCCGAGCGGGCGCTCGGCGCCGACCTGCCTGACACACCCCTCAACGCGCTCGCGCACCTGTACGAGCGCTGGAGCACGCCGCAGGTCGCCGGTCACCCGCCGCTGACCGGCGGACTCGTGGGCTTCATCGGCTGGGAGGCGGTACGCCAGCTCGAGAAGCTGCCGGCCGCACCGCCCGCCGACTACGACGTGCCGGGTCAGGCGTTCTCGTTCGTCTCGGAGCTGGTAGCCCTCGATCACCGCACCGGCGCTGCCATCCTCATCGCCGCCGCACTCAACGACGGCACCGACGACGAAGAGACACTCTGGGCAAACGCGCAACGGCGTCTCGACGACCTGCAGACCAGGCTCGCGCAACCGAGCGAGACCTGGCTCGCCGAGGTCGATCTCGACATCGTCCCCGAGCCGATCGCCCGCACGCCGAAGGCCGACTACCTCGCCGCCGTCGAACGCTCACGCGAGTACATCCGCGACGGTGATGTGTTCCAGGTGGTGATCTCACAGCGCTTTGATCACGCGATCACGGCCGAGCCGATCGACGTCTATCGGGTACTGCGCACGCTCAACCCGAGCCCGTATATGTATCTGCTCACCCTCGAGGCTCCCGACGGTTCGGGCTACTCGATCGTCGGCTCGAGCCCCGAAGCACTAGTGAAGGTCGCGGACGGCCGGGTCATCGCGCATCCGATCGCCGGGTCGAAGCCCCGTGGCGAAACACCCGAACAGGATGTCGACCTCGCCGACGAGCTGCTCGCCGACCCGAAGGAGCAGGCTGAGCACCTCATGCTCGTCGACCTCGCCCGCAACGACCTGTCGAAGGTGTGCGTCGCGGGCTCGGTCGAGGTGACCGAGTTCATGCAGGTCGAGCGATTCAGTCACATCATGCACCTGGTGTCGACCGTCGAGGGCGACCTGCGGCCCGACGCGACGAGCATCGACGTGTTCCGGGCGACGTTCCCGGCGGGCACGCTCTCCGGAGCGCCGAAACCGCGAGCGCTCGAGATCATCGACGAACTCGAGCCGGCGCAGCGCGGTGTCTACGGAGGCGTCGTCGGCTACTTCGGCCTCGCCGGGGATGCCGACCTCGCCATCGCGATCCGTACGGCCACGATCGTCGGCGGTCTCGCTCGCGTACAAGCCGGCGCTGGCCTGGTTGCCGACTCGGATGCCGAGAGCGAGCATCGGGAGGTGCAGAACAAGGCGGCGGCACCCTTGCGAGCGGTCGCGGTGGCGAACGTGATGCGTCACATCCGTTGACCGATCGCAGCTGAAGCCATGACCCCGTCGCGCCTACGCCTCATCGCGCTGCTCGCCCTCGCGGTGCCGATCGTCCTGACGTCGATCGCAGTCGGCTCGAGTGCGGCCTTCGGCGCCCTCGCCCTCGCCTCGGCCGCGGCGGGACTCGCGATGCTGCTCGCCGGGCCGGTGTTCCGGGCGATCCTCGCGGTGCTGATCGCGTTGCTCGGGGCGTGCGTCGTCGTCGTGGCGGTGTTCGCACCCGAACTCGACGCCCTCACTGTGGTCGCGATCGTCGGAGGCGCGCTACAGGTGCTCGCCGCGGCCTGGGTCGCGGCGACGGTGCGGGGCTGGCCGTCAGCGACGTCGCGGTACTCCCGCTCCCGCGTCGAGGGCGACTCGGCGAGCGACTGGGACGCCCTGAGTTCCGGCGACGACCCGACCGATCCGTCTCGGTAGACTGACGGCTGCACCCCCGCAGGAGAAGGAGATCGACAGATGATTCACGAGAACGAGCCCGGTCACGGACATTCGCCCGCAGCCTGGGTCGCCGTGGTGGTCATGCTGATCGGCATCACGGCCGGCACGTTCGCGTTCTGGTTCGACCAGCCGCTGTGGGTTTGGATCTCGGCTGGCGTCGTGGTGCTCGGCGCTCTGCTCGGCATCGTGCTCGCCAAGCTTGGTTACGGCGTCAAGGGGCCGCGTTACGTCCCGAAGAACCATTCCTGACCTGCTCGCGGAGCTCGTCGCGGGCGCCGTCGATGACGCCGCGACGCGTCGGGCGACGCTCGCGCTCCCTGCGGTCGAAGCCGCCGCACTCGCGCGCCCGCCGGCTCGCGGTAGCTGCTGCTCTCGTCCTCGGGGTCGTAGC
>CAZCEE010000395.1:0-2524 GCA_964497165.1 uncultured Schumannella sp.
GAGACCGCCACCGAGCCCACCGAGCGCGCCGGGTCGCCCCTGACCGCCCGCGAACCGAACGTCTCCCGCACTGCAGTCGCCCAGACCGCCGCAATCGCGCGTGCGGTGGCCGACATGCTCGAGCGCGACGAAGCGGAACTCGGCGCCCTCGACGCCCTCGCCGGGGACGGCGACCACGGCATCGGGATGTCGCGGGGTGCGGCCGCAGCCGCGACCGCCGCCGAGAACGTCGCGCAACGCGGGAGCGGCCTCGTCGCCCTCCTGACCGAAGCCGGTGACGCCTGGGCGGAGCGTGCCGGTGGCACCTCCGGCGCACTGTGGGGAATCGCACTCACCGCCGCCGCCGCCTCGCTCTCCCGCGAAACCCAGGTCGACACGGCGTCGGCTGGCCGCGCGGCCCGGGCCGCGGTGGATGCGGTCGTGCGGCTGGGCGGTGCGCAGATCGGCGACAAGACCCTCGTGGATGCGGCAGCCCCGTTCGCGGCCGAACTCGAGGCATCGGGGACGAGCGGAACGAATTCGCGCGACGCCTGGGCTGCCGCCGCCGCACGAGCTCGGACCGCCGCCGCCGGCACCGCCCGGCTGCAGCCCCAGTTGGGGCGGGCTCGGGCGCACGTCGCCCGCAGCGTCGGTCACGTCGACGCGGGGGCCGAGTCCTTGGCCCGCGTCGTCACAACAATCGCCGAGGAGTTGGCATCGGCGAGCTGAAGGAGAAGGCTTCGGGTACGCGTCGTGACGTGCACCCGTGGGGCGGAGATAGTCCGCAAGCAACACCCCCCATTGAGAGAGGAAAGCGACGATGAAGTCACATGGCAAAACAGTTCTGATCCCGGTGCTTGCCGGGCTGTCGATCACCGTGCTCGCAGGCTGCACGACGACGGCCGGCGGCGGAACGGGCGATGAGTTCACCCCGACCGGCGACGTGCGGATGGTGGTGCCGTTCAGCGCGGGCGGCGGAAGCGACATCTCAGGTCGCGCCATCGCGGCCGGTCTCGAAGCGACCACCGGAGTGAACATCTCCACCGAGAACCGCGAAGGCGGGTCGGGGGCGGTCGGCTACAGCTACTTCCTGTCGCAGGAAGGGAAAGACAACTTCCTTCTCGCGTCCGAGACGGCGCTGCTCGCCCTGCCGCTCACCCAGGATGTCGAGTTCGACCACACGAGCTTCACGCCGATCATGAAGCTCGGCGATGACTTCACGCTCATCGTCGTCGCCGATGGCTCGCCCTACGAGTCCTGCGAGCAGGTCGTCGACGCGGCCGAGTCCGGGCGAGTGGTTGCGGCGGTCTCCGGCGCGACGAGCCTCGACCAGATCGTCTTCACCCTCATCGAGCAGGACCAGGGCGTCGAGTTCGACCGGGTGCCCTTCGAGGGCGGCGGAGAGGTCGTCGCGGGGCTGCTCGGCGGGTCGGTCGACGTCGCGTCGCTCAACCCGAGCGAAGTGCTCGGGCAGATCGAGGCCGGCGAACTGCGGGCGCTGTGCGCCGTCGCCGAGACCCGCTACGAGTTCGAGGCTCTCGCCGACATCCCGACCGCGAAGGAACAGGGCATCGATGTCGCGTACGCCCAGTTCCGGGGCTTCATCGCTCCCGGCGGGATCAGCGAGGAGGCGAAGGCCTACTGGATCGCGGCTGCCGAAGCGTTCGCAGAGACCGACGCGTACGCGACCTATCTCGCCGACAACCTGATGCAGGCCAACGCGCTGTACGGCGACGACTTCGCCGACTACCTCGCCAGCAACAGCGCCGCACTCGAGAGCGTCATCGGATAATGAACGCCACGATTCCTTGGCGGCTCGGACTCGTCGCCACATCGATCCTCACCTTGGTGGGTCTCGCGGCGGCGATCGTCGGGGCGACCTACGGAGTCTTCGGAGACGACGGGCGGATGGGCCCCGGCTTCCTGCCGGTACTCACGGCTTCTGTCGTCGCCATCTGCGGCGGGATCGACATCCTGTTCCGCCTGCGGGCGCGTCGGCGACCGGCTTCGGCCGGCGTCGCCGCGCCTGCGGGCGAGGCAGAGTCTGCCGATGACCTCGTGACCGCCGAGACCCCCGTCGACGATCTCGACATCTTCGGTCGCAGCGCTCGTCAGCGAACCAGGATGTTGTGGGTCGTCCTCGGCATCGTCACGGTCGCCCTGCTCCTCGTGCCGATCATCGGCTTCCTCCCTGCCTTCGCGATCGTGCTCGTCGGCTGCTCGTTCTTCGTCGAGCGTCGCAAGCTGCTGCCGAGTCTCCTCGTGAGCGGCATCGCCCTCGCGGCCGCCTACCTGATTTTCGGGGTCTTCCTCCGGGTCCCGCTCCCCGTCAGCATCTTCGGAATCTAGGAACTCCCGTGTTCGACAATCTGATCCTCGGTTTCCAGACCGCTTTCACTCCCGAGAACCTCCTCTGGTGCTTCGTCGGAGTGCTCGTCGGCACCGTCATCGGCCTGCTTCCCGGGCTGGGCAGCACGACGGGCGTCGCCATCCTCATCCCCCTCACCCTCACACTCGAGCCCGTCACGGCGCTCATCATGCTCGC
>CAZCEE010000396.1:0-2511 GCA_964497165.1 uncultured Schumannella sp.
GAACCCGAGTGGCTGCGCGAGATCGAGCGACTCGGCGCGGATGAGCGCCGAGAGGTCGGCGTCGGAGTAGGCGAGGAGGAAGACCTCGTTCGAGGCGGCCTCGAGGCGGTCGAGCCAGTCGAGAGCCGACTCGGGCGCCCCCGTGCCGAGAGCGCGGATCGAGGCCGGGATCATCGGGTCGAGCGCGATCGTCGCCGAGGTCGCGAGCACCTCGTCGAGTTCGCGCGTGAGGTTGCCGGCCGGAGAAGTGGCGATCGCGAGCGCATCGGCGCCGAGCATCCCGTCGTCGCCGGCCCGCGCGGTGATCGGCACGACGATGCTCACCGCCATGGGGGCGCCCACCGCGCGGGGGGCGGCCGCGGTCGGACCGGCGAGCACGGTGGGAAGAAGAACGGCGGCAGCAACCGCGACGCCGACCGTGATGCGATGGATCGCGGCGCGGCGGGTCACGGGCGAGGCGCGTCGTCGATCCCGCGCAGCCGCCATGCCAGTGAGCTTAAGCGCCGAGGGCGTGCCGGGTCGCGTCGGGCGAGCTGAACAGCGACGACAATGGACGGATGGACAGCGTGGCGGAGGCGATGGAACGTCTGCGCGACCTCGCGACGCGTCCCGCCGTCGCCGAGCTCGCGCGGCTCTTCGCGGAGGCGGGTCACGAGCTCGCGATCGTCGGCGGCACGGTGCGCGACGCCTTCCTCGGCAAGGCCCTCTCGGGCGACGACGTCGACCTCGACTTCACCACGGATGCCACCCCCGAGCAGATTGAGGCCGTTCTCGCCCCGCTCGGCAAGACCCTGTGGGACACCGGGCGCCGGTTCGGCACCATCGGGGTGCGCCTCGGCGGGTACGTCTGCGAGATCACCACCTACCGCAGCGACGCGTACGACGGCACGAGCCGCAAGCCCGAGGTGCAGTTCGGAGACACCCTCGAGGCCGACCTGACCCGCCGCGACTTCACCGTGAACGCCATGGCGTTGCGGGTGCCCGAGCTCAAGCTGGTCGACCCCACCGGCGGTTTCGACGATCTGCTGAATCGTCGGTTGCGCACCCCGGGTGCCCCCGAGATCTCGTTCGGCGACGACCCTCTGCGGATGATGCGGGGTGCGCGGTTCCACGCCCAACTCGGCTTCGACCTCGATGACGTCGCGGCCGATGCGGCGCGGCGGATGGCGGCTTCCCTGCAGATCGTCGCCGCCGAACGCATCCAGCAGGAGCTCGCGAAGATGTTGCTCTCCGCCGAGCCCTCGGCAGGGATCCGGGCGCTCGTCGACACCGGGCTCGCCGACGAGGTGCTGCCGGAGGTGCCGGCCCTCCGCCTCGAGATCGACGAGCACGCACGCCACAAAGACGTCTACGAGCACAGCCTCATCGCGCTCGACCGGGCGATCGAACTGGAACGCTCTCGCGGCCACGAGCCCGATCTGGTGCTGCGTCTCGCCGTGCTACTGCACGACATCGGCAAACCCGCGACGCGCGCGATCGAGCCGGGAGGCGGGGTGACCTTCCACCACCACGATGTGCTCGGAGCGCGGCTGGCCACCAAGCGACTGAAGGCGCTGCGGTTCGACAAGGCGACGATCGAGGCGGTCGCCGACCTCATCCGCTTGCACTTGCGGTTCTTCGGCTACGCCGAGGGCGCCTGGACCGACTCCGCGGTGCGGCGGTACGTGCGAGATGCCGGAGACCAGCTCGAGCGGCTGCACATCCTGTCGCGGGCCGACGTGACGACGCGCAACAAGCGCAAGGCCGACCGACTCGCGCACGCCTACGACGACCTCGAGACCCGGATTGCCGCGCTCGCCGAAGAGGAAGAGTTGAGCCGCCTCCGCCCCGACCTCGACGGCGAGGCGATCATGCGCATCCTCGGGCTGAAACCCGGTCGCGAAGTCGGCGAGGCGTACCGGTTCCTCATGGAGGCGCGGCTGGATTCCGGCCCGCTCGGGCCCGAAGAAGCCGAGCGCCGCTTGCTGAGCTGGTGGGCGACGCGCAACTGACCTATGATCGACAGGTTGCCCGCCCGCACCTTTCGGATCGGGGGGTGGCACGTCACAACCCTCCTGCTGCAGACATTCTGCAGCCGCTGAGACCAGAGGAGGTGGGTTAATGACGCACCAGTATGAGCTGATGGTGATCCTCGATCCCGAGATCGATGAGCGCACCGTTGCACCCAGCCTGGACAAGTTCCTCAATGTGATCCGCAACGATGGCGGCACGGTCGAGAACGTCGACATCTGGGGTCGCCGCCGTCTGGCCTACGAGATCAAGAAGAAGGCCGAAGGCATCTACGCCGTCGTCAACTTCACCGCGAACTCGGATGCCACCGTCGAGCTGGACCGCCAGCTGAAGCTCTCCGAGGCCGTGCTGCGCACCAAGGTGCTGCGCGCCGAAGAGGCTGTGGCCCGCGTGGTCGCGCACACCGAGGAAGAGGCGAAGAAGGCCGAGCGCAAGGCGGCCGCGATCGCCAAGAAGCCCGCCGCGCCTGCCGCTGCGAAGCCGGTCGAGGCCGAGCCCGCT
>CAZCEE010000397.1:0-2488 GCA_964497165.1 uncultured Schumannella sp.
CAGTCGTAGGTGTACGTGACCGGGCGGAGGCCGAGCTCGTGAATGATGAGGTGCAGCCCGTAGGAGCTGTCGCGCCCGCCCGAGAACGGCACGAGTACCTCGTCGCCGTGTTCGCGGCGGAAGGGCTTGATGAGCTCGAGGAGCTCTTCCACGGGTCGGGGGTGGTTCCTCGGCTTGTAGTTGAGGCAGTAGTTGCACACCCCCTCCTCGTCGAAGGCGATGAACGGCATCGTCTCGGGGAGGATGCACTTGGTGCACCGGCGGAAGATGGGCTTCGGGTACTGGAGGAGGGCCTCCTCCTCCGCTGAGAAGCCGAGCCCCGGCACGAGGTCGATGGAGCGGTTCGCCCACTCTTTGATGTCGATCTCGTGCTCCTGCACCGGGACGTCGAGGACGACACCTTCGCCGCGCACCTGCCGAATGTTGTCGGCACCGATCTGCTCAAGCGGGTAGCGCTCCGACGAGAACACGACACCCTCGGCCTTGTCGCCCACGTAGAGGCTTCCGTTGTTGGAGAACAGCAGGAGTTTGCCGAGCCGCGGGATCAGTGCGGCGCAGGCGACGACGCCCTCGGTGATACTCAGAACGCGCTCGACGGCTGTCTCTACGGATCCCCCGTCGGCGAGATGCGACGCGATGATCGCCGGGATGACCTCGGTGTCGATGGCGAGCTCCGGGGTCTTGCCGAGCAGCTTCCAGATCGCTTCTTCGTTCACCACGATGCCGTTGTGCAGAACGATGATCTGCTCGCGCGACACAGGCTGGTTGTCGCCCGTCCCGTTGGTCACCAGGCGGCTATGTCCGAAGAACAGGTTTCCGAGGGGCGGGATGCGCTTGAGCAGCCACCCGATGGGGTAATCCGCACGGTAGGCCCGGTGGGAGTCCCGCTCGCGGATGATCATGCCACTCGAGTCGCGGCCGCGCTGCTGCGCGTGTTTCACGAGGGTCTTCGCTGACGCGGTGTCGAGGGACTCCGGGCCGACGAAGCCGAAAATTCCGCACACGTGTTGTTCTCCGATTCAGAGGGGAGGGTCACTACCGTGCAACGTAGGCCGGCAAGTCCTTAATGATGCCATGCGGGTCGGCCGCAAGTCTGTGACGCGAACTGACCGTCAGACGGTGGCTTTGCCGATGGCGCGGTAGGCGACCCCGGGCCACTGCTCGGCAGACGAGACCCGGCGTCCGTCGATGAAGGCGGTGATGCCCGGCAGGTTGTCGGGGCTCAGCGACCGGTATTCATGGTGGTCGGCCTGCACCACGGCGGCGTCGACGGGCTCACCAAGGTGATAGGGGGTGAAGCCGAGCTGCACGAGTTCATCATCGGTGTACAGCGGGTCGTGAACCACCGGGGTTGCGCCGCGATCCCTCAGAGCCGTGACCGCACCGAATACACCTGAGAACGCGGTCTCTTTCACGCCGCCGCGGTAGGCGGCACCGAGTACGGCCACCTTCGCCCCGGTCAACTCGCCGTAGGCACCTTCAAGCAGACCGATCGTGTAGTCGGGCATCCCGGCGTTCGCGGCGCGCGCCGCAGACACGACCGTCGCTTCCGGGTCGGTCCAGAGGTACAGCCGGGGGTACACCGGGATGCAGTGCCCGCCGACGGCGATGCCGGGCTGGTGGATGTGCGAGTACGGCTGTGAATTCGAGGCCTCGATGACCTGATAGACGTCGATGCCGGCCGTCGAGGCGTAGCGAGCGAACTGGTTCGCGAGCCCGATGTTCACGTCGCGGTAGGTCGTCTCGGCGAGCTTCGCGAGCTCGGCGGCCTCGGCGCTTCCGAGATCCCAGACGCCATTCGGTCGCACCAGGTCGGGGCGCTCATCGAAGTCGAGCACCGCACGATAGAACTCGACGGCCTTCGCCGCGCCGCGCTCGCTGAGCCCGCCGACCAGCTTCGGGTACTTCCGCAGGTCGGCGAAGATCCGACCGGTGAGCACGCGCTCGGGCGAGAAGACGAGGTCGAAGTCGACGCCCTCCTTCAGTCCGGACGTCTCCTCGAGCATCGGCTTCCACCGGGTACGGGTCGTGCCGACCGGGAGCGTCGTTTCGTACGACACGAGGGTGCCCGGGGTGAGCACCGCTCCCAGTGATCGCGTCGCGCCATCCATCCAGTCGAACTGCGGCGCCGCTGTCTCTTCATCGACGAACAACGGAACGACTAGCACGACGGCGTCGGCCCCAGGCACCGCCTCGGCGTAGTCGGTCGTGGCACGCAGCTTGCCGGCCGGAATGAGTTCCGACAGCTTCTCCTGGAGGTGTGCCTCGCCCGGGAAGGGCTCGATTCCCTGGTTGATCAGGTCGACCGTGGGCTGCGACACGTCGACGCCGATCACGTCGTGGCCCTTGCTGGCGAACTGGACGGCGAGCGGGAGCCCGATCTTGCCGAGGGCGATGACGGCGATCTTCAAGAATGTCTCCAGGGTGAGGTGAGCGATTCCATGCTAGGTGCGAATGCTCGCCGCTACCGGCCAGCGGCTACCGGCTG
>CAZCEE010000398.1:0-2487 GCA_964497165.1 uncultured Schumannella sp.
TGCACCCGAACCGGCTCAGCCGGCACCCGAGCCGGCGGCGTCGGCCCCTGTCGCCACTCCCGCTGTCGCGCCGCTGCAGTCGACGACCGTGAGCGCCGTGCGCACGACGTCGCCGTCGACGGCCGCCGCGCACGCTGAGACGAATGTCGCCGCGCAAGACCAGACGGATGCCGCCGCGGCAGTAGCGACGGGCGTGGCCATTGCGGCCGCGGGCGGGTTCGGTCTCCTTCTGGTGCGGTCGCGCCGCGGCAGCCTGAACTAGTCGGCCGCCGGAGGCGGAGGGGCCCCGGGTGACGGGACTTCTGAATAGGATGGGGTGTAATCCCTCCGTTACTTTCTAGGGAGTTCCCTCATGCCCGCCATCGTGATCATCGGCGCCCAGTGGGGCGACGAAGGCAAGGGCAAGGCGACCGACCTGCTCAGCAGCCGGCTCGACTATGTCGTCAAGTTCAACGGCGGCAACAACGCCGGCCACACCGTCGTCATCGGCGACGAGAAGTATGCGCTGCACCTGCTGCCGTCCGGCATCCTGACCCCCGGCGTCGTGCCGGTGATCTCGAACGGCGTGGTCGTCGACATCGAGGTGCTCTTCGAAGAGCTCGACGCCCTCAGCGCGCGCGGCCTGGATGTCAGCAAGCTCGTCGTCAGCGCGAACGCCCACGTCATCACCTCCTACCACCGCACGATCGACAAGGTGACGGAGCGGTTCCTCGGCAAACGCCAGATCGGCACCACCGGCCGCGGCATCGGACCGGCGTACGCCGACAAGATCAACCGGGTCGGCATCCGCATCCAAGACCTGTTCGACGAGAACATCCTGCGCCAGAAGGTGGAGGGTGCCCTGCACCAGAAGAACCACCTGCTGGTGAAGATCTACAACCGTCGCGCAATCGCCGTGAACGAGGTCGTCGACGAGTTGCTGACGTACGCCGAGCGGTTGCGCCCGATGGTCGCCGACACGTCGCTGCTGCTGCACCAGGCGCTCGAGGCCGGCAAGACGGTGCTGTTCGAGGGCGGGCAGGCGACGATGCTGGATGTCGACCACGGCACCTACCCGTTCGTCACCTCCTCGTCGGCGACGGCAGGGGGCGCGGCGACCGGATCGGGCATCGGGCCGGCGCGACTCGAGCGCATCATCGGCATCGTCAAGGCGTACACGACGCGTGTCGGGTCGGGCCCGTTCCCGACGGAGCTGTTCGACGGGTCGGGCGAGTTCCTGCGCACCACCGGCAACGAGTTCGGCACGACGACCGGTCGCCCGCGCCGGGTCGGCTGGTACGACGCCCCGATCGCCCGGTACGCCGCCCGCATCAACGGCATCACCGACTTCGTGCTCACCAAGCTCGACATCCTCACCGGACTCGACACCATCCCGGTGTGCGTCGCCTACGACGTCGACGGGGTGCGTTTCGACGAACTGCCGGTCAACCAGAGCGACTTCCACCACGCCACGCCCATTTACGAAGAGTTCCCGGGGTGGACCGAAGACATCACCGGTGCGCGCACCTTCGACGACCTGCCGAAGAACGCGCAGGACTACGTGCTCGCCCTCGAGAAGATCAGCGGTTCACGCATCTCGGCGATCGGCGTCGGCCCCGCCCGCGACGCCATCGTCGTGCGCCACGACCTCCTGAGCTAGCTGAGCGCGCCGCCGCACATTCTCCCGCGGCTGGAGCCATGGCGTCAGGGCGGGGGTTGTTACTCCCGCCGCGAGCCGACGGCTCCAGCCGTGGCGGTGAAAGTTAAGCGGCAGACTTCTCGCCGACCCTGACCATGTTGCCGGCGGGGTCGCGGAAGGCGCAGTCGCGTACGCCCCAGCCCTGGTCCATCGGCTCCTGCAGCACCTCGCCGAGACCCGACGCCTGAGCCTTCTCGAAGGCGGCGTCGAGGTCATCGGTGTCGAACACGATCGGGCCGAACGCACCGAGGGCGACGAGGGATGCGATCTGGTCGCCCTCCTGTTCGCTTCTGCCCGCGTGCGGCTGGCTGATCACGATCTGGCCGACGCTCGAGCCGGGGGTGGCGAGAGTCACCCAACGGAACTCGCCGTAGGGCACGTCGTTGACCACCTCGAGGCCGAGCGCGTCGCGGTAGAAGGCGACCGCAGCATCGACGTCGGGCGCGATGACCGGAAAGTGTGAAATGGAAATCGTCATGCCCACGAAACTACGCGCGGGATGCCGTCGCCGCTTCTTTGATCCTGCTCGCCTCGGCGGTCCCCGATCGGGAGGGGCGAGTGCCGACCATGACCGTCTTCGGCGGCAAACTCTCCCACCCCGAATGGTCGAGGGCGCGGTAGGCGGATGGCGTCATCCCGACGATCTCAGTGAAGCGCGAGCTGAACGAACCGAGCGACGTACAGCCGACCGCGAGGCACACGTCGGTCACCGAGAGGTTACTGCGGCGCAGCAGATCCTGTGCCCGCTCGATCCGACGCGTCATCAGGTACGAGTACGGCGTTTCGCCGTAAGCCGCCCGGAAGCGGCG
>CAZCEE010000399.1:0-2484 GCA_964497165.1 uncultured Schumannella sp.
CGGGTCCCCGCGCCGCCGCGCTCAACTGCTGGCCCGGCGGCCCGACCTGCGGGTCGTCGACATCCGCGGCAACATCGACACCCGACTCGGGCGGGTCGGGTCCGACGACCCCGAGCGCCGACTCGACGCGATTGTGCTCGCCGCCGCAGGGCTCGGCCGCATCGGGCTGCTCGACCGGGCGACCGAGCTGTTCGACCTCGCCGACTGGCCGACCGCGCCCGCACAGGGTGCGCTCGCCGTCGAAACCCGCGCCGACGAGACCCACCTCGCCGCCCGCCTCGACGACAGGGTGAGTCGCCTGACGGCCGAGGCGGAGCGAGTCGTGCTCGCCGCACTCGAAGCCGGGTGTTCGGCACCGGTCGGCGCCCACGCCGCCGTTGAGGGCGACACCCTGGTGCTCACCGCATCCGCGTACTCGCCCGACGGCTCGGCGAGCCTGACCGCGTCGCAGACCCTCGACCTCGCGGCCGCTGAAGACCCGGCTGCCGAGGTCGGCGCGCGGGTCGCGCGCGAGTTGCTCGACGCGGGAGCCGCCGAGCTCACCCGCCCTGCCGAACAGGAGCTGCCGTGAGTTTCCCCGAGATCCGCCCCCGTCGGTTGCGTGCCACGCCCGCCTGGCGTCGCCTCGCGCGCGAGACCCGTGTCGACCCGACGCAGCTCATCCTGCCGATGTTCGTGCGGGAGGGCGTGACGAGCGCTGTGCCGATCTCGTCGATGCCCGGCGTCGTCCAGCACTCGCTCGACTCGCTGCGCGCCGAGATCGCCCGGGCTGCGGCTGCGGGCATCGGCGGCGTCATGCTGTTCGGGGTTCCCGAGCACAAAGACGCGATCGGTTCGGGTGCGACCGACCCCGATGGCATCCTCAATGTCGCTACCCGGATCGCGGTCGAGGAGGCGGGAGATGCGCTCGTCGTGCAGACCGACCTCTGCCTCGACGAGTTCACCGACCACGGACACTGCGGCGTGCTCGACGCCGACGGCCGGGTCGACAACGACGCGAGCCTCGTGCGCTACCGCGAGATGGCGCTTGCGCAAGCCGCGGCCGGATCGCAGTTGCTCGGCCTCTCCGGAATGATGGACGGTCAAGTCGCCGCGGTGCGTGCCGCACTCGACGCCGCGGGACGGGCCGACGTTCCGCTGCTCGGCTACGCCGCCAAGTACGCGTCCGTGTTCTACGGGCCCTTCCGCGAGGCGGTGGACTCCTCGCTCGTCGGGCACCGCCGCAGCTACCAGCTCGAGCCGGGCAACGGGCGCGAGGGGCTGCGCGAAGCGGCTCTCGACATCGAGGAGGGCGCCGACATCGTGATGGTGAAGCCGGCATCCAGCTACCTCGACGTGCTCGCCGCAACCGCCGCGGCATCCGCGGTTCCGGTCTGGGCGTACCAGGTCAGCGGCGAGTACTCGATGATCGAAGCCGCCGCCGCCGCGGGCTACCTGGACCGCGACCGCGCCATCGAGGAGTCGCTGGTGTCGATCGTGCGTGCGGGGGCGGATGCCGTACTCACCTACTACGCGGTCGAAGCGGCCGAGCGGGGTTTGGGCGCGTGACGACGAACGCAGAGTCCGCCGCGCGGGCGCGAGCGGTGATCCCGGGCGGGGTCAACTCGCCGGTGCGTGCATTCGGTTCGGTCGGAGGTACGCCGCTCGCGATCGTGTCGGCCCGCGGCGCGACGGTGACGGATGTCGAGGGCACCGAGTACGTCGACCTGGTCGGCTCGTGGGGTCCGGCGCTGCTCGGGCACGCGCATCCCGACGTCGTCGCCGCCGTGCAGGAAGCGGCGGCGCGCGGGTTGTCGTTCGGGGCGTCCACCCCGGCGGAAGCCGAACTCGCCGAACTCGTCATCGAGCGGCTCACCGTCGGCGGCACTGGCGGCATCGAGCGGCTGCGTCTGGTGTCGACCGGCACCGAGGCGACGATGACCGCGATCCGGGTGGCCCGGGCGGCGACCGGTCGCGACCTCGTGGTCAAGTTCGCGGGGCACTATCACGGGCATTCCGACGGGCTGCTGGCCGAAGCCGGCTCGGGCCTGGCGACTTTCGCGCTGCCCGGATCGGCGGGGGTTCCGCCCGAGATCGCCGCGCTCACGCTCGTGCTGCCGTACAACGACCTCGACGCGGTGCGGGCGGCGTTCGCGCAGCATCCCGGGCGCATCGCCGCCGTCATCACCGAAGCCGTCGGCGCAAATGCGGGCGTGCTGGCGCCTTCGCCTGACTTCAACCGAGCCCTGACCGACCTCGTGCACGAGCACGGCGCGTTGCTCATCCTCGACGAGGTGCTGACCGGATTCCGGGTCGGACCCGCGGGCCGCTGGGGGCTCGAAGCGGCGGGGCTCGTCGGCGAGACCGGCTGGCTGCCCGACATCGTCACGTTCGGCAAGGTGATCGGGGGCGGGATGCCGCTCGCCGCCCTCGGCGGCCGCGCCGCGATCCTCGACCTGCTCGCGCCCGCCGGGCCGGTCTACCAAGCGGGAACGCTCAGCGGCA
>CAZCEE010000400.1:0-2477 GCA_964497165.1 uncultured Schumannella sp.
AGCCGCCGATCACCGGGAACCAGCGCAGCCCGAGCGCAAACACCAGCAACAGGATGATGCCGAGCCAGTACGCCGGGAGGCCCGCCGCGACGACGTCGACCGCCGAGCCGACGGCACCGATGCGCGGCCCACGTCCTGCGGTCAGCGCGATCCAAGCCACCATGAGCACCCAGGCGATCGCGATCGCCACCAGCGAGAGGATGACGGTCGCCCCGAGCTGCTCGCCGATGACATCGATCACCGGCCGGAACTGCTGGTACGACGTGCCGAAGTCGCCGACGACGAGGCCGCGCAGGTAGTCGAAGTACTGCAGCCACACCGGGCGGTCGAGCCCGAACTCGCCGATGATCGGCGCCAGCTCTTCGGGGGTGCGCTGCTGCGGCTGGCCGGCGCGGATGTTGAGGATGACCGTTGCCCGGTCGCCCGGCAGCAGCATCTGCGCGAAAAACGCGACCGTCGCCGCACCCCAGAGCACGACGAGCGCGTTGCCGACCTGCCGCACCACCTTGCGGGCGACACCCCGAACGCGGGAGGGCCGCTCGGGCACCTCCCGCTCGGGCACTTCCCGCGCCGCGGCGACCGCGACGTTACTCGGTGAGATACGCGTCATAGAACGTCGGACCTCCCTGCGCGTACTCCTGCCAGACGCCCTTCAGCGATGTGTCGACGGCGAGCGTGCTGAGCCGGGCGTACAGGCCGATCGACAGGGCACGCTCCGCGATGTAGTCCTGCGCCTCGATGTACAGCGCGTTCTGGGTGTCGAGGTCGGCAGCCGAGTCGGCATCCCGGATGAGCTGCGCGAGAACCTCGTCGTTGTAGAAGGCGCCGTTGTTGTAGTTCGGCGCCTCTTCGGTGCTCGGCCGCCAGTTGATGTAGAGGATGCCTGCCGTCACCGAGGTCCAGTAGCCGACGTTGATGTCGCGCTCCTCGGCGGTGGAGTAGGCGCCCGCAAACAGTTCGCTGAGCGGCACCGGGATGAGCGTCACGTCGAAACCGACCTGGGATGCCTGCTCCTTGACCCCCTGCAGGATCGCGGCGCCGTCGGCGTTGAGGATCGAACCCGCGCCGTAGGGCAGCACGACCGTGAGCCGCTCACCATCCTTGGTGCGGAACCCTTCGTCGTCGAATTCGGTCCAGCCGGCCTCGTCGAGCAGGGCGTTGGCCTGCTCGGGGTCGTAGTCGTAACGGTCCGCCGCAGCCTGGCTGTAGCCCGGAGTGGTCTGGCTCACGCCGCCGTTGCCCTCGTAGGGGATGACGCCCTGGCCGATGGCTTCGACGGCAGCGCGGCGGTCGAGGCTGTAGGCGAACGCCTGACGCACGCGCACGTCGGTGAACGGCCCGAGCTGCGTGTTGAACGCCAACTGCTGCGGGCGACCAGGGGTCACGTACTTCTCGAGCTGGTATCCCGCGTCGTCGAGGGTCTGCCACTGAACGGCGGGCACGTCGTAGATCGCGTCGACCTCGCCCGACTGGAGGGCAGCGACCCGGGTTGTCGCATCCGGCACGAACTGCCAGACGATCTCTTCGACGTAGGCCGGGCCGGTGTGCTCGGCGTTCGCCGGCCACGAGGTGTACTCGTTGTTGCGCACGAGCACGATCTCTTCGCCGCGGTCCCAGTGGTCGACGATGAACGCGCCTGAGCCGATCGGCGCGGCGCAGTTGTCTTCCTCGGACCGGGTCTCGAGCGCCACCTGCGACTGGATGCCGAAGTAGCCCTGCGTCAGATTGTCGGCGAGCCGCGGGTACGGGGCGCTCAGGTTGATCTGCACGGTCAGCTCGTCGACCGCCTCGGCCGACACGTAGTAGTCCTGAAGCCACACCAGCGCGGTGCTGTTGCCGCCCGACACCCAGTAGTCGAAGTTGTAGGCGACGACCTCCGCCGTCAGCGGCGACCCGTCGGTGAACTCGACGCCCTCCTTGAGCGTGAACGTCCAGGTGAGCCCGTCCTCGGACGCCGCCCACTCGGTCGCGAGCCACGGCACCACCTCGTGGTTCTCATCGAGCGAGGTGAGGTTGTCGAGCACCTGGTACGAGAGGTAGGCCTGCTCGATCCAGCCGCCGAACACGCAGAACGGTTCCTGCTGGTGGGCGTACACGATCGTGCCGCCGTCGACGCGCTCACCCGTCGAAGGCGCTGCACCCGCGCACGCGGTCAGCGCGAGGATCGCGGCGAGGCCGGTAACACCGGCGACGGAGGGGGCAATGCGCATGACAGAACTCCTCGAAAAACTGCGGAATGGATGGGCGCCACGCTAGAAGTGATCCGCCCGCATCTCCACCCGGCCCGCAACACGACGCAAACCCGCGCAACACGCCGTAACGCTTCTCAATCTGGCGTCGCGGAACGACGTCGCGAAACGGCGCCTTCTAGACGAAATACCGGTTGATGGACTAGGCGAGCGCACCGACGATGGCCGACCTAGGCTTCCCGTGTGAGCAACCTTGAGGCCGACCCGGCAGAGACGGTCTGCGTCGCG
>CAZCEE010000401.1:0-2463 GCA_964497165.1 uncultured Schumannella sp.
ATCCGACCCTCATGGAGGATCGCGATCCGGTCGGCGAGTTGTTCGGCCTCGTCCAGATACTGAGTCGTGAGCAGCACCGTCGTGCCGTGCTCGGCGAGTTCCCTGACGGCCTGCCACACCTCGATGCGCGCCTGGGGGTCGAGCCCGGTGGTCGGCTCGTCGAGGAAGATCACCGGCGGATTGCCGATGAGGCTCATCGCGACGTCGAGGCGGCGGCGCATCCCACCTGAGTACGTCGCCACCTTGCGGCCGCCAGCCTCGGTCAACGAGAACCGCGTGAGCAGGTCGTCTGCGATTCGGCCGGGATCCTTCAGGTGCCGCAACTGGGCGATCAGGATGAGGTTCTCGCGTCCGCTGAGCACCTCGTCGACCGCGGCGAACTGCCCGGTGAGGCTGATCGCGGAGCGCACATCGGCCGCCTGAGTGGCGGTGTCGAAGCCGGCGACTTCCGCCGACCCGGAGTCGGCACCGAGAAGCGTCGACAGGATCTTCACCACGGTGGTCTTGCCGGCTCCGTTGGAGCCGAGCAGGGCGAAGATGCTGCCGCGCTCCACCTCGAAGTCGACGCCCTTCAGCACGTCGAGCTTCTTGAACGACTTCGAAAGGCCACGCACCTGGATGGTGGAGACCCGGATGGTGGGGGCGCTCATGCGTCCGTCTCATCACCCGTTGCGCGGTCGATGGACTTCCGGAGGCGCTCGCGCTCCTTGGCGATCCAGCCGCCGTCGGAGTACGTGCGCACGAATTCCTCGACGAACTCAAGGGGGTCGTCGCCGACGATCTCGCGCACCGGCGTGCCGTCGGCCGCCGCCTGCTCGAACAACTCGGCGAGGTCGTCGAACATTTTCGCTGCGCGGTCCCACTCGGCCGGGGTGTCGCCCGAGTGCATGAGGTAGCGCTCGATGGCGTCGACGGCGGTGCGGTACTCCTCGGGGAGCGTCTTGACGCGCGCCTTGTAGGCCTTCCACCGCTTCTTGTCGTCGAATGAGCCGATGATCAGCTCGAGGAAGTTCTTGGCCATGTCTATTTCCCTTCTGTGCGGAGCTGTTCAAGTCGTTCGGTGAGGAAGCTCCACGTCCCCCAGAACTCGTCGAGAGCCTTCTGGCCCTCGCTGTTGAGCGAATACACCTTGCGCGGCGGCCCCTTCTCCGACGGGACCTTCTCCACGTCGACGAGGCCGCGTTGCTCGATGCGGACGAGCAGCGCGTAGACGGTGCCTTCCGCAATGTCAGTGAACCCGCGGTCGCGCAGCCAGGCCGTGATCTCGTAGCCATACGCGGCGCGGCCGGCCAGGATCGCGAGGATCATCCCCTCGAGTGTTCCCTTGAGCATCTCGGTGATCTGCTTGGCCAAGGGCGCCTCCTTCCAACTACTGAGTGCTGCTGAGTACCAGTACAAAGTAACACTGAGTACCGGTAGTTAGCAACACTGAATAGCTGGCTAGGCGGCCCCCGGATTCTCGAGCCGCAGCGGGCCCGTCTCGAGGTGCTTCGTGGCGCGCGCGATCGCATCGGCGGCGCGCACCAGCGCGAGGTGCGAAAAAGCCTGTGGGGTGTTGCCGACGTGGCAGCGATTCTCGGTGTCGTACTCCTCCGACAACAGCCCGACGTCGTTGGCGAGCCCGACCAGACGATCCATCAACCGGCCGGCGTCGGCGAGGCGGCCCGACAGGGCGTACTGCTGCACCAGCCAGAATGAGCAGGCCAGGAACGGATGCTCGTCACCCTGCAACCCGTCGACGCCCGACTCCACGCGATATCGCAGCAGCAGGCCGTCGCGCAGCAGGTCGCGCTCGATCGCGGCGACGGTGCCCAGCATCCGCGGGTCGTCGGCGTCGAGGAAGCCGATCTGGGGAAGGGTGAGCAGGGAGGCGTCGACCTCGGTGCCGCCGTAGTACTGCACGTAGCTGCCGCGTTCCGCGTCGAACCCGTGCTGCTCGATCTCACGGCGCAGGTCGTCGCGGACGCGCTCCCAGCGGTCGACGGGACCGGGCAATCCGTGTTCGCGCACCGCTCGGATTCCGCAGTCGAAGGCTGCCCAGATCATGGCGCGTGACTGGGTGAAACGTCTCGGGGTGCCCCGGATCTCCCACATGCCGTGGTCGTCGCGCTCGAGATTCGCCTCGATGTGACCGAGCAGCGCGATCTGCAGCGGCCACGAGACCCGATCCTCGCCGACGCCGATCAGCCGGGCCTGCTCGAGCGCCAGCATGATCTCCCCGAAGACATCCCCCTGGAACTGCGAGTACGCACCGTTGCCGACGCGTACCGGCGCCGACCCGCGATAGCCAGGCAAGGTGGGGACCTCCCATTCGGGAAGCCGCCGCTCGCCGGCCAACCCGTACATGATCTGCACGTCGGCCGGGTCGCCGGCGATCGCCCGCAACAGCCAGTCGCGCCACTGTTCGGCCTCGGTTGCGAACCCATGAAGCATGAGAGCCTGCAGCGTCAAGGACGCGTCCCG
>CAZCEE010000402.1:0-2449 GCA_964497165.1 uncultured Schumannella sp.
CGAGCAGCGAACGCGCGGTCTGGGCGCGGTGTGCGCGGGCCAGGGCGAGCGGACCGGCGCCCAGTTCGGCGGTGAGCACGCGGGTCACGTGGCGCGGCGTGTAGCCGAGCCGGGCGGCGAGACCGGGCACCCCTTCGCGCTCGACGACGCCGTCGTGCACGAGTCGCATGGCTCGCGACGCGAGGTCGTCGCGCAGGTTCCAGTCGGGCGAGCCGGGCACGGCATCCGGCTGGCAGCGTTTGCAGGCCCGCAGCCCCGCTTCGTGGGCGGCGGCAGCAGTGCGATAGAACGACACGTTGCCCGGCTTGGGAGTCATCGCCGGGCAGCTCGGCCGACAGTAGATGCCGGTGGTGTGCACACCGGCGATGAACTGCCCATCGAACCGGGCGTCCCGGGAGGCCAACGCACCGTATCGCTCGGCAAACACCCGCGTTGCGTCGTCGACCCGAGTGCCGTCCATCTCCCCAGCGTTGCACGCCCAACTGACCCCCGGTGGCGGGAATCGGACATCACTCGCTCCCGGTTACGCTGTCGATCATGACCCTCGAGGCCCGACCGCCCGACGCGCGGCTCGAGCCGCTGGTGGCCCTGCTCGGTGAGGCGGTGCTCACCGACCGGGCAACGCTCGACGAGGCTCGCGCCGACAAGTCGGGCTACGTCGCTGCGACGTTCCCGCTCGCCGTCATCGAGGCGACCAGCATCGCCGACGTGCAGGCCACCCTGCGGTTCGCGAGCGAGCACCGCATTCCCGTCGTTCCCCGTGGTGCCGGTACCGGCCTCGCCGGCGGCGCGATCGGCAGCGAGGGTGAGATCGTGCTGAGCACGCTGCGCATGAACCGCGTGCTCGAGGTGTCACTCGACGACGAACTCGCGGTCGTCGAACCGGGCGTCATCAACGCCGACCTCAATGCCGCGATCCACGACCGCGGTCTCTGGTGGGCGCCCGATCCGGCGAGCCGTTCGATCTCGACGATCGGCGGCAACATCGCGACGAACGCGGGCGGGCTGCTGTGCGTGAAGTACGGCGTCACCCGCGAGGCGGTGCTCGGTCTCAAAGTCGTGCTTGCCGACGGCCGGCTGCTCGAGCTCGGCCGCCGCACCGTGAAGGGCGTCACGGGCTACGATCTGACGGCGCTGATGATCGGCTCGGAAGGCACCCTCGGCGTGATCGTCGAGGCCACGTTGCGGCTGCGACCGCTGCCGAAGGGCATCCCGGTGACGGTGAAAGCCGAGTTCCCGACGGTGGAACAGGCGGCTCGCGTGTCGAGCGTGGTCAGCGCGAGCGGCATCACCCCGGCGATCATGGAACTGCTCGATGCCGGCGCGGTGCGCAATATCGCCGCGCATCTGGGGATCGACCTCGGCGACGGCTCGCTCCTGCTGGCACAAACCGACGGGGTGGGCGCGGCGGAGGAGGCGGCCTCGATCGCGGCGATCATGCGGTCGCTCGGCGGTGAAGTCGAACTGACCGAGGATGCCGACGAGGCGAAGCGGCTCTTCGACATCCGGCGGGCATTCCACCCGTCGCTCCAGACGCTGGGGACGGTACTCATCGAAGACGTCGCCGTGCCACGCAGTGCGCTGCCGGCGATGTTCGCCTCGATCGAGCGCATCTCGGCGAAGTACGGCATCGAGATCCCCACCGTCGCGCACGCGGGCGACGGCAACCTGCATCCCAACTTCGTCTTCGATGCCCCCGAGATCGGTGGCCATGTCGACGTTCCCGATCACGTCTGGGCGGCGGCCGACGAGATGTTCCTCGACTGCCTGCGGCTCGGCGGGACCCTGACCGGGGAGCATGGCGTCGGCATCCTCAAGAAGCGCTGGCTCCGCGACGAACTCGGTGACGATTCGTACGCGCTGCAGCGCCAGATCAAGCAGGTCTTCGACCCCGACAGCATCCTCAATCCCGGCAAGGTGTTCTGACCTCACGCGGTCGCAATCGCCGGGAATAGGGCGCGAATCCCTCGCGTTATCCAGGTTGTATGCCTACGAACCTGACTGACACACGACAGCGCCCCAACCTCGCGCCGCGGCCGACGATTGGGCGCCTCCGCCTGCGTCCCACGCGTCGCGGGCGCGGCTTCATCGTCGGCGTCGTCGACGCCGTCGGTCCTGACACGAACGGGTTCGCGCCACGCGACCGGGTCGCCTGGCGCGACCACGGCCAGCAGCTCGACGCGCTGATCATCATCGACCAGGACGACGTGCTCGGCGTTCCCGGCTGGGTGAGCGACGAGAAGGTCGTCTCCTACCTCGGCGCCGGCCTCATCGCCCGCGCTCTCGTGCGTACCCGGCCGTTCAGCCGTGGCGAAGAGGTGCGCATCGAGTCGCACGATCCGCTCGTCGCCGAGATGACCGCAGCCTGGGCTCGCTCGCTCGGCGCACGCGTCGTCGATGCCGAAAGCGCCGAGGCACAGCGCGCCGAGGTCGCCATCCACGACGACCG
>CAZCEE010000403.1:0-2428 GCA_964497165.1 uncultured Schumannella sp.
GGAGGGCGACTACCGGTACGCCGACCTGCGCTTCGACCCCGGCCGGCGTCGGTTCCTCGCCGTGCGCGAGGACCACACCGGCGACGGCCAGCCGGTCGCGGCGATCGTCGAGGTGCCGCTCGACGGCGAACGGGCGCCGCGGGTCCTCGTCGACGGTCCGGACTTCCTCGCCGCTCCCCGCCTCTCACCGGACGGGACGTGGCTCGCGTGGCTCGAATGGGACCACCCGGACATGCCCTGGGATTCGACCCGCCTTCGGATCGCCCCGGTCCGGAGCGACGGCTACCTCGACCCCTCCATCCTCGCGGCGGGCAGCCCTGACGAATCCATCGCCCAGCCCGAGTGGTCGCCGGACGGCGTGCTCCATCTCGTGAGCGACCGCAGCGGATGGTGGAACCTCTACCGCCTCGTCGACGGGCCGCGGCTGGAGCCGCTCGCGCCGATGGAGGCGGAGTTCGCAAAGCCGGCGTGGCTGTTCGATCGCTCGTCGTACGGCTTCCTGCCCGACGGTTCGATCGTGGCGGTAGCACGAGCGCGTGGTCGCGACCGGGTCTTCCATGTGGCGCCGGGGCTCCGCACCGGTGAGCTGGAGTCGCCGTTCACCGACATCGCCAGCCTCCGGGCCGGCGCGGGCTCGATCGTTGCGATCGCCGGCTCCCCGACCGAGTCGTCCATGGTCGTCGCGCTGGATCCGGAGACGCTGGCACCGACCGGCGTGCTGCGACGGTCGAGTTCGGTGACGATGGATCCAGGCTGGACCTCCGTCGCCGAGCCGATCACGTTCCCGAGTGCCGGCGGTCGAATGGCCCACGCCCTGTACTACCGGCCGACGAACCCGGATGTCGTCGCGCCCGACGGGGAGCTGCCACCGCTCGTGGTCCATTCGCACGGCGGCCCCACCGCGAACGCGGCGAATGCGCTCGATCTCGGGATCCAGCTCCTGACGAGCCGCGGCATCGCCGTGGTCGACGTCGACTACGGCGGGAGCACCGGCTACGGACGCGAGTATCGCCGGGTACTCGAGGGCACCTGGGGCGTCATCGACGTCGACGACTGCGAGGCTGCCGCGCGCTACCTGGTCGCCCGCGGCGACGCCGATCCCGAACGCCTGGCCATCGAAGGCGGCAGCGCGGGGGGCTACACGACGCTGGCGGCCCTCGCCTTCCGCGACACGTTCGCCGCGGGGATCAGCCTGTTCGGCGTCGGCGACCTCGAGGCCCTCGCTCGGGAGACCCACAAGTTCGAGGCGCGCTATCTCGACCGGCTCGTCGGGCCGTACCCCGACGCGGCCAAGCTGTACCGCGAGCGCTCCCCCAACCATCACCTCGAGGGGATCTCGTGCCCGGTGCTGGTGCTCCAGGGCCTCGAGGATCAGGTGGTGCCGCCCAGCCAGGCCGAGGCGATCGTCGCGGCCCTTGCTGCCAATGACATCCCCCACGCCTACCTCGCGTTCGAGGGTGAGGGCCACGGGTTCCGCGGCGCCGACGCCATCCGGCGCACGCTGGAGGCGCGGCTCTCGTTCCTGGGCGCGGTCTTCGGCTTCACGCCAGCCGACGACCTTCCACCGCTCGAGCTTCCAGGGCTCGCCGAGTGGCGCGCCCGCCGGACGCGCGTCGCCGCCCGCTAGCACGGACACCGGTCATCTCGCCCGTGCCGCTCGCCGTCACCGACCCTGCGCTGTCACATGACCTGGGCCCCATCCAGCTCATCTTCGTCACGCTCGCCTTCGCGATCGGGCTGACCTACCTCGCGAGGCGACTGCGGATCGCCGACCCGATCCTCCTGCTGCTCGGCGGGATCGTGTTGAGCCAGCTGCCGGACCTCCCCGATATCGTGCTCGGGCCGGACATCGTCTTCCTGTTGTTCCTGCCGCCGATCCTCTTCGGCGCCGCGTACTTCACGCCCATCCGCGACTTCCGGGCGAACCTGCGGCCGATCCTGCTGCTGGCGATCGGGTTGGTGCTGTTCACGACCGCCGCGGTCGCCGTCGTGGCCCAGCAGCTGACCGACATGCCGGTCGCCGCCGCCATCGCGCTCGGGGCCATCGTGGCGCCACCGGACGCCGTCGCCGCCACGGCCGTCTTCCGACGTCTCGGGGTGCCGCGACGGATCGTCACGATCCTGGAGGGAGAGAGCCTCCTCAACGACGCGTCGGCGCTGATCGTGTATCGACTCGCCGTGGTGGCCGGGGCGGCGGGCGCCGGCTCGGTCGCATTCACGCTGGGCGACGCGGCGGTCGACGTCGTCGATGCCGCGATCGACTTCGTGGTGGTGGGGGCCGGCGGACTCGCCGTCGGGGCGATCGTGGGCGCGATCGTGACCCGGACCCTCCATCGCACGGCGGACCCGGTCATCGAGATCATCGTCACGCTGCTCGCGCCCGCGAGCGCCTACCTTGCCGCGGAGCAGATCGCCGTGTCGGGCGTCC
>CAZCEE010000404.1:0-2417 GCA_964497165.1 uncultured Schumannella sp.
GCGCAGCAGGCTCGCGTCGTGCTGCGCGATGGGGTCCGCGACGCGTTCGAGCGGGCCGCAATCGACGCGCTGGCGGCGCCGACGCTCCCGCGCACGACCGTGCCGATGGGCGAGCTGACGCTGTCGCTCGCGGGCGGCCAGACGGCGCTCGCGTCGTACGTCCATCACTGCTTCCCGGCCAACGTCACCGGCCAGCCGGCGCTGACCCTCCCGTGCGGGTTCAGCGAGGACGGCCTCCCGATCGGCCTTCAGCTCATCGGCAGGCCGTTCGGCGAGGAGACGCTCTTCCGCCTCGGCCACGCGTACGAGGCGAGCACGTCGTGGCACACCCGCGCGCCGAGCTTCGGGGTGGCCGCGTGACCGAGATCCGAGAGGAGAACGAGTTGACGAACGCGCAGGCCCTGCACGAGCGGTCGATCGTGCTCGACATGCTGGACATCAGCCTCATGAACCGGGAGCACGTCGAGCACATGCGCGCGGGCGGGATCACCGCCGCGAACGCGACGGTGACGCTCCAGCACGGATTCAAGGAGACCGTCGAGCTCGTGCGCGACTTCGACCGCAAGCTCGAGGAGTGGAGCGACGTGATCCGTCCTGTCCGGACGGTGTCCGACATCCGCGCAGCCAAGGACGAGGGCCGTGTCGGGATCATCTACGGGCTGCAGAATGCGACTCCGATCGAGGGCGACATCCGGCTCGTCGAGGTCCTCCACACGCTCGGCTTCCGCGTCAGCCAGCTCGCCTACATGACCGGCAACCTCCTCGGCGACGGGTGCCTCGAGCCGCGAAACGCGGGCCTGACGGTCTTCGGCCGCAACGTCGTCAAGGAGCTGAACCGGCTCGGGATCCTCGTTGACCTCTCGCACTGCGGCCAGCGCACGACGCTCGAGGCCATCGAGGCATCGGAGACGCCGGTCGCCTTCACGCACGCGTGCGCCCAGGGTCTTGTCTCGCATCCCCGCAACAAGACCGACGAGGAGATCCGCAAACTGGGTGAGGCCGGCGGCGTGTGCGGCATCACGCCGCTCTCGGCGTTTATCGCCGAGGACGCGCGCGAGGCGACGCTCGACCGGTACCTCGACCAGATCGAGTACGTCGTCGAGCTCATCGGGATCGATCACGTCGGGCTCGGGATGGACTTCACGGAGTTTCTGCCGATCGAGGTGCTCGTCCCGACCAAGTGGGGCGGCATCCACGTCCCCGAGGGGATCTCCAACCTGACCGAGTGGCCCATCCCGTACGCCGCTGGCATCGACGGCTCAGACAAGCTCCCGAACGTTACCGCTGGCCTACTCGAGCGCGGCTACTCCGAGGAGAACGTCCAGAAGGTAATCGGCGGGAATTTCGTGCGGCTCCTGGAGACAGTTTGGCGGGCCTAGACGAGCTCCGCAGGCGAGTCGACGCCGAGCTCGACCGCTGCGCTGTCGGCCGCGACAACCCGGCGCACCGAGCGCTCGTCGCGGGAGAACTCGGGGGGGAGGCCCTGCGTGAGCTCGCGTGCCAGCAATGGGCGTTCCACGCCGGATTCCCCAAGGTGCTCGCCGCGCTTGCGGCCGGCTGCGACGACCGCGCGCTGCGGGCTCGCATCCTCGCCGACGCGCACGATCAGGAGACGGGAGCCCTCTCGGGCCACAGCCGACTCGACCTCTGGGCCGCCGTAGCCGCATCCTGGGGCCTGGGTGCCCGCGAGCTGGAGGCTGCGCCCATGCTCCCCACGACGGAGGCGATGCTGACGATCCAAGAGTCGGTGGCGCGGCGGCCGTTCCCTGAGGCCTGGATCGGCATCCAGATCGGGGTTTACGGCGAGTCGGCACCGCACATGGAGGCGCGGCGCCGGGCGATGGAGCGGCACTACGGCGTGACCGGCACGAGCCTCGACTATTTCGGGCTGCAAGCCGCTGACGACATCGTCGGCACGCTGCTCGAGCCCGTGGCGCCGCTGCTCGCCGACGGGGGGATCGACCGCGCGCTCGCCGCGCTCCGGCTCGTGCTGCATGCGCGCTGGAACTACTTCAGCGGGATCGGTGACGCCGCCTCGTAGTAATAGATCGATAGTCCGAGCGGCTTTGGCGGGAATGTTTCGCGGGTTCTGTTCCTCCCGCCGCTTACGGCGGCTCTGCGAGCTCAAGAGCATGTGACTGAAATGTGACCCGAGTCCGTCGCACGCCGTCTTTTTGCGTTGCTCCAGCACCTACGAAAAGCCACCTGAATCGCTTAGTGGTCTCTCTCGTAAGTAACCACACGTATAGCCGTCCGGGCGCGAGTCTAGCGTTTGTGGCATCCTGTCCCGCTGGTGTGGGGGTGTTGATGCCCAGGCACAGTCCGTATCGGATCGAGCTCAGCAACGAGGAGCGCGCCGCGCTGGAGTCGCTGGCGCGCTCGTATACGTTGCCGTATTGGCAGGTGACGCGGGCGCA
>CAZCEE010000405.1:0-2408 GCA_964497165.1 uncultured Schumannella sp.
GCGAAGTGCCACTTTCTGCCGCGTCGACCCGGCGACGTGCGGCAGAAATGGGCACTTCGCGAGCCGCTACAGCGTGATCGGGGGCTGGATCGCGCCGACGAGGGTGACGATGCCGAAGTAGAGGGCGAAGGATGCCGCGAGGGAGACGGTGAGGATGAGGGCGCGCGCGAACGGCGGCCGCCCACGGCCGAGCAGCAGGCCGGCAACGTAGAGCAGCGGCGGGAGGGCGACCGCGAGGACGAGCAGCGGCCAGGGCACGGCGTCGCCGATCCCGTAGGCCTCGTACACCGCGGGCAGAGCACCGAGGTTCGAGATCGGACCGAACAGGGCGAGCGCGAACAGCACGGCGAAGACGAGGGGGATGACGATCACGAGAGGCTCCCCGCGTATTGGAGTGCCGCGACGAACTGCAGCACGAGGGGCCACGGCAGCACCACGGCGAGCCCGAGGGCGAGCCAGCCGACCCGCACGAGCGGCCGATGCTCCTTCGTGAGCGTCACCGTCGCGGCGAACCACAGGGGGGCTGCGAGCATCGCGAGGAACTCCCCGAACTGCCAGAGGATCTCGCCGAACAGCGACGCTGACCCCGACGAGAGTTGCTGCACCGCGAAGATCCAGCCCACCGCGATCGCGAGGTACGGCACAACGAACGCAACCGTCGCGACCGAGCGACCGCGCGATCCGGGTGCTTCCTCGGGTTCGACTTCCTCGGCTGCGGCTGCGGCGGATTCGGGTTCGCGCAACCGCGGGGCAGCCCGGCCCTGCTCTTCGTCACCGGCCCAGCTCAGCGCCTCATCGTCGTCGTCGAATCCCTCGACGGTCTCGTCACCCGCGCGTGCCACCCGCTCACGTTACCCGTCTGACACATGGGTGGAGTTGCCTCACCGCATGGATCTGATCGAGGTCGAGCGGACTCGTCGTGCTCGGCGCCGATGCGGCGCACGCTCGGGCCCTGGTTCCCGCGGACGCGACCGTCGTCGTGGCCGAGCACTGGGCCGACGGGCTGTCGGCGTCGCTGCGGGCCGGGCTGGCCGCGACCCCCGCCGGTGCGACGACCGTCGTCGTCACGCTCGTCGACCTCCCGGGTCTCCCGGCTGCGGCAGTCGAGCGGCTTCTCGCCGGGCCGCTCGGCTCGGCCACACTCCGCCGCGCGACCTACGAGGGGCGGCCCGGGCATCCGGTCGTCATCGGACGCGACCATTGGGCCGCGGCTGCGGCGTCGGCCGAGGGTGACCGCGGGGCCGGACGGTACCTGCGGGATCAGGGCGCCGAGTTGGTCGAACTGTCGGGCTTGTGGGACGGCGCCGACGACGACGACCCCGTCTGAACCGGTCCGAGGCGGCGCTTCGGCTTCTTCACAATCCGCACGACTCGGCGGAAGTCGCGCAGGTTCACGGCGACCGTCAACTGGTGACGACGCGCCAGGATCGCCGCGACGACGATCGCTGCGAGCAGCGGCATCCCGCCGGCGATGACGAAAGCCAGCGTCATCCCGAGCACCTCGGCGATCCAGCCGATCACCAACCCGCCCGCTGCCTGACCGCCGATGAGCAGCACCAGGTAGATCGCCATCACCCGCCCCCGCACCCCCGGGTTGGTCGAGAGTTGCACCATCGACTCCGCGCCGATCGCGAACAGCAACCGGAAGACGCCGAGCGCGACGATGCCGGCGAGAAAGACGCCGTAGACCGGTACGACGCCGGCGAGAACGATGGCAAGACCGTAGGCACCGGTGAGCAGGGCGATCGAACGCAGCCGGACCGACCGCCGCCGCGCCGACACGACCGCCCCGGCGACCGCGCCCACCGCCGCGAGCGACGTGTAGAGGCCGTACCCGGCCGAGCCGGTGTCGAATCCGCGTTCGCCCGCCGCCGCCGTGAAGAGCACGGGCAGCGTCATGCCGAATGTCGAGACGAATGCGACGAGCACCATCGGCCAGAGAATCGTCGGCTTGCCCCGGGCATATCGCAATGCGAACCGCACCCCGCCGGAACCTTCGGCGGGTCGCGCGACGGCCGAGAGCTCCCGCGAGCGGAACAAAGTGAACGCCAGGATGCTGACCAGCGTCGCCAGCGCGGCCACGCCGATCGACCAGCCCGAGCCGACGAGGGCGATGAGGATGCCGCTGATCGCCGGCCCGACGAGTCCACCGACGTGGAACACCCCGGCGTTGAGACTCACCGCAGTACGCAGCCGTGCGGGCTCGACGATCTGCCCGATGAGCGCGCTGCGGGCCGGGTTCTCGAGCGCGCCCGCCACCCCCGACACCGCGGCGACCAGGTAGACGTGCCACAGCTCGGCGGCCCCGAGAATCGCCAACAGCGCGAGCGTCGCACTGCCGAGGAACACGACGCTCTGAGTGAGCAGCACGATAGCTCGGCGCGAGAAGCGGTCGGCCACGACACCCG
>CAZCEE010000406.1:0-2401 GCA_964497165.1 uncultured Schumannella sp.
GAGACCGTGGCATGGGCTCGCGAGAGCATGGGCGGCAACGGCATCGTGCTCGACTACGACGTCATGCGGCACTTCGCCGATGCCGAGGCGCTCTACTCCTACGAGGGCACGCGCGAGATGAACGCCCTCATCGTCGGACGTGCGATCACCGGCAAGGCTGCTTTCGTCTGAGCCGACGCGGCTAGCCTGGTGGGCATGACGCCTGCCAGCCCGTACCGCCTCTTCCTGGCGACGTTCGGGTTTTTCACCCTCGCCGCAGGCGACGTGTGGCGCTACCTGCTCTCCTGGTGGGGCTGGGGCGCGATCATCCTGATCTTCGTGACCCTCGCGGTGATCGAGCTGGTGCGCAGTCGGGTGGATGTTCGCCGCCTCCCGATCCTGCTCCTGGTGACCCTCGCGCTCATGACGCTGTCGATCGCCTGGTCGGCCTACCCCGGTGCGAGCGCGCTCGGCGTGGTCGCGACGCTCGCGACGACGATCTACGCCGTGTTCCTCGCGACCTGCTTCACCTGGGCAGAACTCGTGGATGCCCTCGCTCGCGCCCTGCGCATCGTGCTCGTGCTGTCGCTGCTGTTCGAACTCGTCGTGGCGGTGTTCGTCCGTGGCCCGGTGTTGCCATTCTGGGTGGATCACTCGGGTCTCGACGAGATCCCGAAGGCGTTCTACTGGTCGCGCGACCTGCTGTTCGACGGCGGGCGCATCCAGGGGATCGTGGGGAACGCCAACATCCTCGCGATGGCGGCACTGCTGTCGCTCATCGCCGAGGTCGCGCGACGGGTCGCCGGTCGCGGCAGCCTCGGCGGCTTCATCACCTGGGTGGTGCTCGCGGTCGGCGTGCTCGCCCTCACCCGCTCGTCGACTGTCTTCATCGCAGCTGCCGTCGTCGCCGTCGTCTGCCTGGCGGCGTGGTTCGCGCGGCGCGGATCGGGGACGCGGAGGGTCGCAACCGCCGTCGGTCTGCTGGCCCTCACGGCAGGCGCCGCGATGGCAGCGGTGGTCTTCCGCGGACCGCTGCTCGGGCTGCTCGGCAAGAGCTCCGACCTGACCAACCGGCTCGACATCTGGGCGATCGTCACCGACCTCGCCGGCCAGCGTCCGGTCGCCGGATGGGGCTGGGTCAGCTACTGGGCACCATGGGTTGAACCGTTCGACGACCTCGTCGTGATCAAGGGCGTCACCTACCTCCAGGCGCACAACGCGTGGCTCGACGTCTACCTTCAGCTGGGAATCCTGGGCCTCGTCGTCGTCGGCCTGTTTGCGCTGACGACGATCCTGCGCACGTGGGTCTACGCACTCGACGGGCCGGGCGACAGCGCACTGGTTCCCATGGCGCTTCTCGTTGCCGTACTCGTCCAGGGCCTCGCCGAAAGTCGGCTGCTCATCGAGATCGGCTGGGCGATCCTCGTGCTGGTGAGCATCAAAACCGCGACCAATCGCTGGGAGCGGCGATGATCGGCGCCGCCCTCGAACTGCTGCGCTCGCCGCGGGCGACGGCCGCGCTCACCACGACGGGGGCGGGGCTCGTCGCGGTCGCGTTCACCCTGCAACAGGTCATCGGCTGGCCCGGCTATCTCGCGGCGCTCGTCGTGCTCAGCCTCCTCCTCGCGGCCTCGCTGATCGCGCGACGGGACGAGATCGACTGGCACTGGGCCATCCTGCCCATCTCGCTTCTCGCCTACCTCGGCTGGGTCGGGCTGTCGCTGCTCTGGAGCGAATACCAGCGCGTCACCCTCGTCTCGTTCGGCTACCTCGTGCTCGTCACCTTCGTCGGGGTCTACATCGGGCTCTCGCGCGACACGATCCAAGTCATCCGCAGTTTCGGCGACGTGCTACGTGCCGTGCTTCTGGTTTCGCTCGTGCTCGAAGTGCTGTCGGGGATCATCTTCGACGCCCCGCTCACAGCGCTCAATATCCACGGCGAACTCGCCTACGGCGGCCCGATCTCGGGACTCGTGAGCACCCGCAACCAACTCGGGCTGATTGCGGCGATCGCGGTCGTGACCTTCGCGATCGAGTGGCGCACCCGGTCGGTCACCCGGTACGTCGCCATCCCCTCGCTCGCCCTCGCCGCGGGCACTATTGCCTTTACCCGATCGCCGGTGGCCGGGATGGTGACGGTCGTGCTGCTGCTCGCGGGCGCCGCGCTCTACGGTCTGCGGAAGGTGCCCGAGGGGCGGCGTCAGTTCGCTCAATACGCCGTGCTCGGGCTGCTCGCCGTGCTGGCAGCGCTCGCCTGGGTGTTTCGGGCACCGATCATCGCTCTGTTCAACGCGACGGGCGAGCTCGAGTTCCGCCTGAGGCTGTGGCAGAACGTTCAGCAGTTCGTGCCGGTGCACTGGCTCGAAGGATGGGGCTGGACCGGGATCTGGAACGCCACGGTTCCGCCGTATATCGGCCTGAC
>CAZCEE010000407.1:0-2399 GCA_964497165.1 uncultured Schumannella sp.
GGTCGCTGCGAGACCTGCTCGGGCGACGGCACGATCAAGATCGAGATGAACTTCCTGCCCGACGTCTACGTTGCATGCGAAACCTGCGCGGGAGCGCGTTACAACCGCGACACGCTCCAGGTGCACTACAAGGGCAAGAACATCGCCGAAGTGCTCGAGATGCCCATCGAGGAGGCGGCCGACTTCTTCGAGCCGATCAGCGCCATCCACCGCTACCTCAAGACCCTCGTCGAGGTGGGTCTCGGCTATGTGCGACTCGGCCAGTCGGCGACGACGCTGTCGGGCGGCGAAGCGCAGCGCGTGAAACTCGCCACCGAGCTGCAGAAGCGGTCGAACGGGCGCAGCGTCTACGTGCTCGACGAGCCGACGACGGGTCTGCACTTCGAAGACGTGCGCAAACTGCTGATGGTGCTCAACGGGCTGGCCGACAAGGGCAACACGGTCATCGTCATCGAGCACAACCTCGATGTGATCAAGAACGCCGACTGGGTGATCGACCTCGGGCCGGAGGGCGGCTCCGGTGGTGGACAGGTCATCGCGACCGGCAGCCCCGAGTACCTCGCGACGGTCGACGCGAGCCACACCGGCCTCTTCCTACGGGAGCTCCTCGGGGACGTGCCGGCGCGCAAGGCCGGTTGACACCGGTGGTGAGTCCCACCCGTTCGGATGTGCTCGAGTGGCGTCCGAAGGCGGGGGAGATCCCCACCTCGCCAGGCGTCTATCGGTTCCGCGACGCCCGCGGCCGCGTGTTGTACGTCGGCAAGGCGATCAACCTCCGCCAGCGGCTCAGCAACTACTTTCAGCCGATGCGCAACCTGCATCAGCGCACGCGTGCCATGGTCCTCACGGCGTCGGGGGTCGAATGGACCGTCGTCGGCAGCGATCGCGAGGCGCTCGACCTGGAGTACGCCTGGATCAAGGAGTTCGCGCCGCCGTTCAACGTCAAGTTCCGTGACGACAAGACCTATCCGTACCTGGTCGTCACGCTCGCCGACGAAGCGCCGCGCGTCATGGTCACCCGCAACCGTCGCATCCCGGGTGCCCGCTACTTCGGGCCGTACCCGAAGATCTGGGCGGTGCGCGACACGATCGATCTGATGGTGCGGGCGTTCCCCATCCGCACCTGTTCCGACTCGAGTTACAAGCGCGCCATGGCGACCGGTCGGCCGTGCTTCCCCGGTCAGATCGGTCGCTGCGGGGGGCCCTGTTCCGGCCGCGTCTCGATCGAGGAGCACCGACGAACCGTCGACGACTTCGTGGCGTTCATGGCCCATCCCGACCGGGCGGTCGTCACGTTGCTGCAGCGGGAGATGAAGTCCGCTGCGGCATCCTTCGAGTACGAGCGCGCCGCGATCATCCGCGATCGGCTGCAGGCACTCGAAAACGTTCTGGAGCGCAGCGCCGTCGTGCTGTCCGAGGACGCCGGCGACACGGATGTCTTCGGCATCGAGCACGACGAACTCGCCGCCGCTGTTCAGCAGTTCATGGTGCGCGGCGGACGCATCACCGGTACGCGCAGCTGGGTTGTCGACACCGAGATCGACGTCACCGTCGGCGATCTCGTCGAAGCGGTGCTGCAGACCGCCTATGAGACCGACGAGCCGCCGCGCGAGATCGTCGTGCCGAAGTTGCCCGACGACGCGCCGGCCCTCGAGGCGTGGCTCGGCGACCGACGCACGAAGGGTTCCGTGGCGCTGCGGGCGGCGCAACGCGGCGACAAGGCAGCGATTCTGCAGACCGCGACGATGAACGCGAAGCAGGCGCTCGCGCTCTACAAGATGCGACGAACCGGCGACTACGTGGCGCGTACTGCGGCGCTCACCGACATCCAGGAAGCGCTCGGCTTGGATGACGCGCCGCTGCGCATCGAGTGCTATGACGTCTCCCATCTCGGCGGCACCAACATCGTCGCGTCGATGGTCGTTTTCGAAGACGGCCTGCCGATCAAGAACTCGTACCGCAAGTTCTCGATCAAGGAGTACGCCGACGACCTGGAAGCCATTTCCCAAGTGCTCCGCCGTCGGTTGACGAGACTCTCCGAAGACGAGAGCGACGGGGTCGGTGACCTTGCCCCGGGTTCGGTGGGCATCTATGGGCAGGGCGAGGTCACCGACCCCGTCGCGCCACGCAAGAAGAGGTTCGCGTACCGGCCGGGTTTGATCTTGGTCGACGGTGGCGAGCCCCAGGTGAACGCGGCGGCGGCCGTGCTCGAGGAACTCGGGATCGACGACATCCCGATCGCCGGCATTGCCAAGCGACTCGAGGAGATTTGGCTGCCGGGGGAGTCCTTCCCGGTGATCCTGCCGCGGAACAGCGAAGCCCTGTTCCTGATTCAGCGCGTCCGTGACGAAGCGCACCGGTTCGCGATCACGTTCCAGCGTCAGAATCGCAAGAACGAC
>CAZCEE010000408.1:0-2389 GCA_964497165.1 uncultured Schumannella sp.
CACATAGCCGAGTTCGTCGGCGGCTTCGAGCACCTTCACCCGCGTCGCCGCCGAGACGTGGCCACGTCCGCTGAGTGCTCGCGACACCGTCGCCGCCGAGACGCCGGCGCGCCGCGCGACCTCTTCGATGCCGGCCACGGGTCCTCCTCATCGGTGCTCTGCCGATCCTATCCGCGTGGTGGGGCGCGGCCCGGCGACCGGGTATCCTTGTCGAGCGCTTCGGCGCGACGGCGAGTTACCCAAGCGGCCAAAGGGATCTGACTGTAAATCAGACACGTAAGTTTCGGGGGTTCGAATCCCTCACTCGCCACCCAACACCGGCTGCGACAATGCCTCCATGTCGCTCGCGCGCACTCCGGTCAAGCTGGAGACCGAGCGCCTGGTTCTCCGGCGTCGCGAAGTGGGCGAGGCATCCGTCTATCGCCAGTTGTGGACCGAGCGCGATGAGCGGGTGCCGCCGCATCGGCGCATCGATCCCGAGGGCCGACCCACCGTTGAGGACATCGCGGCGCAGATTCGCGCGCAGCGGGACGAGCCGGGTCTCGGGCTTCTCGCGGTGGAGCGCAAGGACACGGCCGACGTCATCGGCTATTGCGGGTTGACCACACAGGGAAGCGGATCGCCCGACGAGCCCGAGCTGGCGTTCGAGTTGCTGCGGTCGGCTCATAGCAACGGGTACGCCACGGAGGCGGCTCGGGCCGTGGTCGCCTGGGCCGCCGAGGCGGGCTACCGGAGGTTGTGGGCAGGAGTCCGTGACTGGAACGTCGCGTCGCGTCGGGTTCTCGAGAAGCTCGGGTTCCGCGAGTCGGGTCGAGTCGAGCCCGATCCGATCCACGGCGACAGCCTGCTGACCGTGCGCGAGGTGGGGTAGCCCGAGTCGACCTAGGCTCGACGCGTGTCTGACCTCCTCGACCTCGCCCGCAGCATCGCCCTCGAAGCGGGGGAGCTCGCCGCCCGTCGGCGCCGCGAGGGGGTTGAGGTCGCCGCGACGAAGTCGACGGTCGTGGATGTCGTCACCGAAGCCGATCGCGAGGTCGAGCGACTGGTGCTCGGGCGGCTTCAGGATGCCCGCCCCACCGATGGGGTGCTCGGTGAGGAGGGCGCGTCGGTCGCCGGGTCGAGCGGACTCACCTGGGTCGTCGACCCGATCGACGGCACCGTCAACTACCTCTACGGCATCCCGCACTACGCGGTGAGCATCGCGCTCGTGGAGGGTGAGCCCGACCCGCTCACCTGGACGTCGAAGGTCGGCGTCGTGCTCAACCCGGCGACGGGTGAGATCTTCACCGCCGAAGCCGGCGGTGGCGCGTTCTGCGGTGACCGCCGCATCCAGGTCGGCGAGCCCACCCCGCTCAATCTCGCCCTCATCGCCACCGGCTTCGCGTACGCCGCCGAGACGCGGGCATTCCAGGGGGATGTCATCGCCCGCGTCCTTCCGCAGGTGCGCGACATCCGGCGGCAGGGCACGGCATCCCTCGATCTGTGTTTCGTTGCCGACGGGCGCTACGACGCATTCTTCGAACGCACCCTGAGCCCCTGGGACCACGCGGCGGGGGCGCTCATCGCCCGCGAGGCGGGAGCGCGGGTGACCGGGATGCGTGGCGCCGCCCCGAGCCGCGACCTCATTCTCGCGGCGGAGCCGTCCGTGGCCAAGCGGCTCGAATCGCTTCTCGATGAGCTGGGCGCTTTCGACGCGTACTGATTTCACCCGTGTGACGCATTCCTGGGAATCGGCAGAGCGAGTAGCAAGACCGTTGCCAATTCGTTACCCTGGGGGAGTTCACCTGGCGTAACCCCGCGCCGCCATCCCGAAAAGTCTCGGTCGCGTTTGCAGTCGGCCGCACTCCAGGAGTCCTGCCGAATGACCGTTCCCGAGGAACGCGAGAACGACCCGCTGGTTCTCGACCTCCTCGGTTTCGGCACCCCTGCGAGACTCGAACCTCTCGCCGCGCCCGTCGAGCCGTCGCACGAGTTCTCGCCGTCGCGTGAGCTGGTGTCGGCTCCACTGACTCGCCGTGAGCTGCGGGAGCGTGAGCGTTCCGTCGAGGACGCGGTGCCCGTCGCCCCCCGTCGCGGAGCCCCGTCGTCGAAGGCCACCTCGAAGGCCGCGATCTCGAAAGCGCGCCCGAAGCAGCGTCGCGCCGCCAAGAACACCACCCGCCGCGACGCCGTGCGGGTTGCCGGGGCGAAGAAGAAGACCCTCGGCAAGCGCCTGCTCTCCTTCGCGGCGATGCTCTTCGCCGGAGCGCTCGCCTTCGGCATGACCGTGCCGGCCAACGCGTTCGACACCGGCCCCGACGAGGCCCCGCTCGCCGACTCGCTCGCCATGGAGGCGCAGGCGGTCGAGATCGACCCCACGCTCGTCTCGTTCGCGGAACGCGACGCCTGG
>CAZCEE010000409.1:0-2379 GCA_964497165.1 uncultured Schumannella sp.
GAACTTTTCGACCGCCCGGATGAGACCGAGGTTGCCTTCCTGGATGAGGTCGAGGAACTGCATGCCGCGACCCGTGTAACGCTTCGCGAGCGAGACCACGAGGCGGAGGTTCGCGCCGAGCAGGTGGCTCTTCGCGCGCTGGCCGTCGCGGGCCACCCAGGTGAGCTCGCGGCCCAGCTGGCTGCGCTTCTCGCTGTCGGGCATGTGCGACAACTTCTCTTCGGCGAAGAGTCCCGCCTCGATCCGCATCGCGAGTTCGACCTCTTCGGCGGCATTGAGCAGTGCGACCTTGCCGATCTGCTTCAGGTAGTCCTTGACCGGGTCAGCGGTCGCGCCGGTGATCGCGGCGGAGTAGACGGGAACCTCGTCATCGTCATCGGTCATCGTCAGCCGCAACGCGCCGGTCGGAAGCACCTCGATGGGCTTGTCGTCGTCGTCTTCGTCGTCGCCCTCGGCCGCGTCTTCGTCGGCAACGACCTCGACAACTGCGGGCTTCTCGGCCTCTTCTTCGACGACGACCTCGTCGTCGACTTCGATCTCTTCGACGTCGGTCGGGTCGATCTCGACGTCATCGCTGTCTTCGTCGACCTCGGATCCGTCGGCAGGTGCGGCCTTGGCGCGCGACGCCTTCGCAGGCGCCTTGGCGGCGGCAGTCTTCGCAGCAGGGGCCTTGCCTGCGGGCGTCTTCGCAGCGGCAGTCTTGGCAGCGGGCTTGGCCGCAGCGGCCTTCGCCGGCGCCTTCGCCACTGGGGCGGCCTTCTTCGCTGCGGTCTTCACCTCGGCGGGCGCGGGGTCCTTCGCTGTGGACTTCGAGTCCGCGGTCTTCGTGGTGGATCGGGCGGCCATCCGGGTTCCCTTCCGCGACCCGTTCGGGTCGGCAATTCCGGGCATTACTAAGACCCTTGTCAAGTCCCCCGCGTTTCCAACTGAAACCTCGGGGACCCGACCGGGTCTTGAAGAATTAGTCTCTCACACTCCGACGCACCCGGCTTGCACGCGGGCGCCGATGTGGGCTAGAGCGGAATCAGCGGTCGTCGTCGCGGCGGCTCGCGAGGAACTTCTCCAGCTCGGCGGCGATCGTGTCGGCCGTCGGCAGTTCGCCACTCGAGTCCATCAGCGGCGACGGGAGGGGGTTCTCTTCCATGTAGCTGTCGTGACGCTCCTCAAGGGCGCCGACGAGTCGCTCGAGCTCCTGGTTGCCGTGCACCTGGTCGTCGACCTTCGCGAGGAAGTCACGATTGGCTTCGCGCAGTTTGTCGGTCGGGAAGATCAAGCCGGTGGCGGCGCTGATGCTCTCGAGCGCGGTGACCGCCGCCTGCGGGAACTCGGTGTCGGAGAGGTAATGCGGGATGAGCAGCACGAAGCCCGCCGTCGGATGCCCGAGCTGTTGCAGCCGGTACTCGAGCAAGTGCAGCGCGTTCGACGGAACCTGGGTGCGCGGCTTCCACACCGACAGCAAATCGATCAGTTCGAGCCGGTTGCCACTGACGGTGACACCGATCGGCCGGGTGTGCGGGGTCGGCATCGCGATGGCGTGCACCCACGTCGTGTCCTTCACCCCGTACTTCTCGACGAGCTGCACGACGGCGGCGGTGAACCGCTCCCACTGAAAGTCGGGCTCGAACCCGGTGAGGAAGAGGAACGGCTGGCCGAGCTCGTCTTTGGCCAGGTACAGCGACAGCTTCGCGGGCTTGTACTCGCTCAGGTGGTCTTGATCGAAGAACATCGTGGGGCGCCGTGCCCGGTAGTCGAGGAGCGCGTCGGTGTCGAACGCGACAACCTCGCTCATCTCGAGATTGTCGAGCAGGTACTGGCTCACCTGGCTGACGGCACCGCCCGCGTCGGCGAAGCCGGTCAGTCCCGCGACGAGATGCAAGTCGCGCGGCACCTGGCCGGCCTCGACCGACAGGTCGTACAGGCCGCCGGGATCTCGCATGCTCAGATTCTATTTCCGAGGCCTCCACCACCGCAGGGGAACCGCGCGCCGCCGGTGAAGCCGTAAGCGAACACGCCGTTAGCATTGCCCGATGGCCGTACCGGTGCTCTCCATCTCCACCTCCGATCCGCTCAGCACCTCCGCGGAGGTGCTCGTGCTCGGGGTGCGGAAGACCGCAGAAGGGCCACGGCTCGCCGTCGAGGGCGACGCCTTCCCGGCGGTCACGAGCGCGCTCACCGATGTCGCGGCGACTGGAGGCGTCGACGAGTTCCGCCGCCTCCCTGCGCTCGACGGAAGTACGGCATCCATCGCTCTCATCGGTCTTGGCGCCGGTGAGATCACGACCGATTCGCTGCGCTACGCCGCCGGGTCCGCCGCCCGGCAGCTCGCCGGGATCGAACGGCTCGCGATCGCGTTGCCGGTGGCCGACGCCGCCGAGGCCC
>CAZCEE010000410.1:0-2355 GCA_964497165.1 uncultured Schumannella sp.
CGACGACGACGTCGCCCGCGATCCGGAACTGCAGCGTAAGGGGAAACCGTGAGCCGGCCGTGAGCGGCGCGTGCAGGCCGGTCAGCATGAAATGCGCGCCGCCCGGCGCGAACGCGAAAGATTCTCCCGGCTTCAGGTCGGCCGTCGGCAGCGGCCGCATTTTCATCATCCCGTCTTCTTCGCTGTTGGTATGCATCTCAACGCTGTCCGCCACGGGTGTCGTGGCCGCCAGCAGCGTGTCGCCGTCGTTCGCGACGATCGTCATGTAGGCGGCGCCGACGGTTGCTCCCGGCGGCGTTGCGCCGGCCCACGGATCGCTGATCTGAATCCCGCCGCGGGCTGCGGGCTCGCAGGCCGACAGGATCGCCGTCGCCACCAGAATGGCGATGATGCGCATCGACCTCATGCAGACATCTCCGTCTGAATCACTTTGCACACGGCGTCGATCGCTGCCGCTCGCGCGCTGCTCTTGCGCCAGACTGCGCCCACGGAGCGCGAAGGAATCGGACGCGCGAACGACTTCACGGTCAGGCCCTGGCCGGAACCGAACGGACCGCGCGTCGCCAGCTCCGGCAGCAGCGTGATGCCGAGACCGGCCGCAACCATCTGTCGCAGAGTTTCCAGGCTGGTGGCGCGGTAGTCGTCGCTTTCCTTCACGTCGACGCGGCTGCAGACGTCCAGCGCCTGGTCGCGCAGGCAATGCCCGTCCTCCAGCAGCAACAGCGTTTCGCCCGACAGATCGTCGAGCTTGATGTTCGACTTCTTCGACAGCGGGTTGCCGTTGGGAACTGCGAGCGTGAAGTTCTCGTGATAGAGCTCGCGCGCGTCGAGCCCGTCGAGCGGCACCGGCAGCGCGAGAATACCCAGCTCGATGTCGCCGGCGCGCAGCTTCTCCAACAGCTGCTGGGTCTGGTACTCGTACAGCATCAGCTTCAGTTGCGGCATCTGCTTGCGCAGCCGGCGCGCGACCAGCGGCAGCAGGTAAGGGCCGATCGTCGGAATGAACGCGATCTTGAGTTTTCCCGACAAGGGGTCATGTTCGTTACGGGCGAGCGCAACGATCTCGTCGCTCTCCTGCAGCACCCGGCGCGCCAGCGGCAGGATCTTCGCGCCGGCCTCCGTCAGCGTCACCCGCCGCGGCTGCCGCTCGATCAGCTGCACCCCCAGATAGGCCTCCAGCTTGCGAATCTGCGCGGACAGCGTCGGCTGGCTGACGAAGGAACGCTCGGCCGCCTTGCCGAAGTGGCGCGTGTCGGCGACGGCGACGAAATAGCGGAGATCGCGCAGGTTCATGGGGCTCACCGTGGACGGCTATGAATAGGGAATGCCTATCGACCAGTTTAGATCAATCGATTGGAAAAATGGAGCCGCGGCACCCATGATGCCTGTCAACCAGCGGGGACAGATCTATTTTTCCCGCACGTTATCGGGCTCATACGGGTGCAGATCGGAAAAATAGATCTGTCCCCTCTTTTCTGATGTGGAGGAAATGACGATGCTAGGTATTGGACAGAAATTCCCGCAGTTCTCGTTGACCGGTGTGGTGTCGAACGACCTCGCCAACGCATTCAAGCCGTTCGACCGGAACAGCAACCCGGGCAAGTGGAAGGTCGTCTTCTTCTGGCCCAAGGACTTCACCTTCGTGTGCCCGACCGAGATCGCGGCGTTCGGCAAGCTCAATCGCGAGTTCAACGATCGCGACACCGTGGTCTACGGTGTCAGCACCGACTCGGAGTTCGTGCATCTTGCTTGGCGCAACGACAAGGAGGAGCTGCGCAACCTGCCGTTCCCGATGCTCTCGGACATCAAGCGCGAGCTGTCGACTGCGCTTGGCGTGCTGGATCCGGAAGCGGGCGTCGCGCAGCGTGCGACTTACGTGGTCGATCCCGAGGGCGTGATCCGCTTCGTGTACGTCACCGACCTCAACGTCGGCCGCAGCCCGGAAGAAGTGTTGCGCGTCGTGGACGCGCTGCAGACGGACGAGCTGTGCCCGTGCAACTGGCAGAAGGGCGAGGACACGCTCAAGGCTGCCTGATGAGAGGAGGGGAGGGGACAGATCTATTTTTCCGTGCAGGTTCGTCGCACTGGAAATGCTCGCGGAAAAATAGATCTGTCCCCTCTTTCCGCCCGACTGATTTCAGATTCGAGGTAACGCTATGTCTCTCGACGCCATTCGCGACCGGATTCCCGACTACGCCCGCGACCTCAAGCTCAACCTGGGCAGCGTGCTCACGACACAGGGCGCGCCTGGCCTGAGCGAACGGCAGATCGCGAGTATCGCGCGCGGCCGGAAGCTTGCGCTGACGCACAACCTGGGCGGGGCGCCGGGGGAGTGCGTGTCGTTCGTGTCGGTGG
>CAZCEE010000411.1:0-2346 GCA_964497165.1 uncultured Schumannella sp.
GAGTGCCTGGAGACGCGTGGCCTCGTCTCCCGTCGCCGCCGCGCGCCGGGCGCGAACGCCCGTCACCAGCGAGTCGACCTTTGCCAGAATGTCCATCGCTTCCATCACGAACGCTTCACGCGTCTTGTGCTGCGCGAGGGTGTACGGCAGCGCGGGATCGGCACGCACCTCGAAGGTGCGCGATTCGACGAGAGTGCCGTCGACCTCGAGCGCGACCTTGAATGATCCCGGCGCAATTGCTGGAGCGCGCGCGCTGATCTCCCGTGAGGGAATTGGAAGCTGAACGACGCCGGCTCGTCCACCGCCAGCACCGCGGCCGCCCGTCTCTTCCTCCATACCACCTCCACCACCACCGCCCCCGCCACGACCGCCACCACCGGCCGGCGGTGGAAAGCGCAAATCCCAGTGCACGCGATGCAGCATGCCGGCGGTCGTCGGACCGGTCAGCTCGCGGATCTTCCTGCCCGCGGCATTCGTCACGACGAACCGAACCTGCTGCGCCGGCTGCGCGAGGTGATAGGTGAACGCGGCGCCCTCCCCGGGGTTCGGGCCCGTGAAGAAGAAGTGCCCCATGTTCGAGATATCGCCCCAGTACAGCATGAGCGTCGCGCGCGGGACCGCGAAGAGGTGCGCACGCTTCGCCGCGATGGTCGGTGTCCACTCAGCGATCGGCGACGCGTCGTCGAGAATCCAGACGCTCCGGCCGTGCGTGCCGAGCACGAGATCCTTCGTCCGCGGGTGGACGACGATGTCATCGTAGCGTGTCGTCGGCAGGTTGACGGTGAGCTTCTTCCAGCTCGTCCCGCCGTCATGGGTGACGAACATCGACCGCTCGGTGCCGGCGAACAGCACACCTGGTTTGGCTGGGAACTCAGCCAGTCCACGAATCGATGCATCGTCCGACGGCAGCCCGGCCGTGACCGCCTTCCAGGTCTTGCCGAAGTCCGTCGTCCTGAAAAGGTAAGGCGCGAAATCTCCGTCGCGATGTGCGTCGAACGAGACGTACGCCGTGCCGCGCGACGCGGACGATGCCACGATGTCGCCGACGAACGTTCCGTTCCGCACTCCTGAAATTGCCCCGCTCACTTCATTCCATGTCACGCCGCCATCCGTGGTAACCTGGACATTCCCATCATCGGTGCCGACCCACAGCACCTTCGGATCGACCGGCGACTCGGCGAAGTTCGAGATCTCGCTGATGTTGTCGCCGTCGTTCCGCGAGATCCGGATCTCGCTGTTCACGACGCCCATCATCACCATGGTGTCGCGGTTGATCGCACGGGTGAGGTCCTTGCTGCGCGTCCAGGTCGAGCCGAAGTCCTTCGACGTGAACAGGCGGTTGCCGCCTAGGTAGACCGTGCCGGAGGTGTGCTTCGAGGCCATGACTGGTGCGTCCCAGTCGAAGCGGTAGCCTGGCTCGCCCGTCGGGGCGCGTGGTGTGATGTTGACGGCATCGCCCGTCATCGGATCGACGAGCGAGAGATTTCCGTTGCTGGAGGAGGAGTACACCTTCCGCTGGTCGACCTTGTCGATCGCCTTCCCGGTGCCGTCGCTGTAGCCGATCTCGACCCAGTCCGCGCCGACGATTCCCAGCCAGTGGCGGGTCGAGCTCGGCCCCATGAACGAGTGGTTGTCCTGGAGGCCGATGTAGACCCAGTACGGGTCGCGATCGTCCACCGCGATGCGATAGAGCTGCGAGACCGGGATGTTGCCGTAGCGGATGTACGTCTTGCCCATGTCCCAGCTTTCGTGCAGCCCGCCGTCGCCGGCGACGAAGAGGTGGTCGGAGTTCGACGGATCGACGCGCAGCACGTGGTGATCGGTCTTGAGGCCGACGTCGTAGGTCGGAGAGGTCGGATCCTCCACGAAGGTGGTGCCACCATCCTCGCTGCGAACGATCGAGACGCCGGGGAGGTAGATGCGCCGGTCGTTTCGCGGATCGATCGTCGGCTTGCTGTAGTACATCGGCCGCGGATTGGTCGCGCTCATGCGCTTCCACGTTTCGCCGCCGTCCTCGCTGCGGTAGGTGCCCCCCTGCCCCGGGTGCTCGATCGTCGCGACCAGCACGCGCGGGTTCGAGTGCGCGATGGCGAGGCCGATGCGACCCTTGTCGCCGGTGGGGATGCCGTTCTCGAGCTTCGTCCACGTCGCGCCCGCGTCCGTGCTTCTATGGATGGCGCTGCCCGGTCCGCCGCCGTTGAACCCGAACGCCTTCCGCAGGCGCTGGTAGGTGGCGGCGTAGAGGACGTTGGGATTGCGCGGGTCCATGACGAGATCCGTCGCGCCGGTGAGCGTGTCGACGTAGAGCGCATTCGTCCAGGTGCGCCCCGCGTCGGTCGTCTTGAA
>CAZCEE010000412.1:0-2341 GCA_964497165.1 uncultured Schumannella sp.
GCCCAAGTTTGAAGAAGACATGTACCGGTTAAAGGACGATGATTTGTTTCTGATTCCGACGGCCGAAGTGCCGGTCACCAATTACCACCGTGATGAAACGTTGAACGAAGAACAATTACCTTTGAAGTATACGGCCTATTCGCCTTGCTTCCGCAGAGAAGCAGGCGCTTATGGGAAGGACACCAAGGGTCTTGTGCGCGTGCATCAATTCGATAAGGTTGAGCTCGTTAAATTCACGCGGCCTGAGGATTCATACGATGAACATGAGAAATTGTTGAAGGATGCGTTGGCCATTGTGGAAGCGCTCGGGATTCCGTATCGCGTGTTGCAACTGTGTAGCGGGGACATGGGTTTCGCCGCTGCCAAATGCTATGACATCGAAGCTTGGTCCGGTGGAATGGGTCGTTGGCTTGAGATTTCATCGGTAAGTAACTTCGAAGCCTTCCAAGCGCGTCGTGCCAATATCCGTTTCAAACGCAAAGGTTCTTCCAAGTCGGAGTATGTTCATACCTTAAATGGTTCTGGGCTCGCATTGCCGCGCGTCGTGATCGCAATTTTAGAAAATTTTCAGAATGCAGATGGGTCGGTTGTTGTGCCCGAAGTATTGCGCCCCTACATGGGCGGAATGACAGTTATTAAATAGATGGCCGGCCAAGGCCGCAAATGGTTTCAGGAGGGGTGGCAGAGTGGTCGATTGCGGCGGTCTTGAAAACCGTTAAACCGAAAGGTTTCGTGGGTTCGAATCCTACCCCCTCCGTGAATTTAAAATGAAGGTGAGGAAATATGAAAAATAAATTAGCAGTTATTTTGGCTTTAGGAGTGAGCATTACCTGCATTTCTGCGGCGGAAGCGCCTATCAAGAGCGGTTCTGATCAGCAGACTTCAATGGAAGTTACGGTCTACAATTCAGATTTAGGTTTAGTCAAAGACACTCGGCAATTGATGTTGCCGCTCGGACAAGGGCAGCTGCATTTCATGGATGTCGCCTCATCCGTGATGCCCGTCACCGTGAAAGTTCGCGCGGTGGGTATTACCAATGGTCTCCATGTGCTCGAACAAAACTACGAATATGATCTGATGAGCCACGAGAAGGTGTTGGATAAATACATTGGGAAGACTATCAAGATCATCAATTGGAATGAGTACCAAGATCGCCAGGACATCGTTGAAGCGACACTTCTCAGCAATGAAGGACAAATTTACAAAATCAGCGATGAGATTTACCTGGGTCATCCGGGCACCAAGGTTGTTCCCGAGATTCCTGAGAATTTAATCTCCAAACCAACGCTTTCCTGGATTTATCAGAACGATTTCCCAGATGCTCAGCAGATTGAAGTTTCGTATTTAACGAGCGGTATTTCGTGGGATGCGGACTATGTGTTGTTAGTTTCGGCCGATGATAAAATTGCCGATCTATCGGGTTGGGTCACCGTTCAAAACCAGAGCGGTGCTTCCTATGAGAACGCACAGTTGAAACTCGTTGCAGGCCAAGTCAATCGCGTGCAGCGCGCTCCGGGTCGCAATGTGCTCGCCAAAGACCTGAGATATGCCGAAGCGGCCGCGCAGCAAGAATTCGGAGAACAGAGTTTCTTCGAATATCATCTCTATGATTTGAAACGCAAAACGACGATTAAGAACAATCAAAGCAAACAGATAAGTTTACTCGAAGCATCCGGCATTAGTCTTGAAAAGGAATATGTGCTGATGGGCAACAATGGTTATTTCTACCAGCCGATGAATTACTTACTGCCTAAGCAACCGGTACAGGTCTATATGAAGTTCGTGAATTCCAAAACGAATCACTTAGGAATGCCAATTCCCGCGGGCACCGTGCGTCTCTACAAAGAAGACTCCGCCAAGAGCCGTCAATTCATCGGCGAAGATCGCGTGGCCCATACACCGCTCGATGAAAAGATCCGGCTTAAAATTGGCGAAGCATTCGATGTGGTTGCCGAACGTAAACAGATTGATTTTAAGCAGGTGACCACCCGTCACACCGAGAGTGAGTGGGAAATTACCCTCAGCAATCGCAAAGATGAGAATATCAAAGTCACCGTTCTTGAGCCGATTAGCGGCGATTGGGAGATCCTCAAATCGTCTCACCCCGCCGTCCCTGAAAGCGCCTTCACGATCCGCTTCGATGTTTCGATTCCAAAACAGAGCCAGATCAAGGTAAACTATCGGGTCGTTGTTAAGTATTAAGTTTAGGAGAGATGCCGGAGTGGCCGAACGGAGCCGCCTGCTAAGCGGTTGACCTGGTAAAACGGGTCCCTGGGTTCGAATCCCAGTCTCTCCGGAGTTTAAAGTAGCGAACTGAGTGCTACAAGCGGGGGCGTCGGAG
>CAZCEE010000413.1:0-2335 GCA_964497165.1 uncultured Schumannella sp.
GAGTAGCCGCGGAGCGGCGTGTCGAGACCTAGTGCCCCATCCCGAGGCCGCCGTCGACGGGGATGACCGCGCCGGAGATGTACGCGGCATCGTCGCTCGCGAGCCAAGCCACGACCTTCGCGACCTCGGTGGGGGTCGCGAAGCGCCCGGCCGGGATCGACTTCTTGTAGGCGGCCTGGGTCTCGTCGGAGAGTTCGGCAGTCATGTCGGTCTCGATGAATCCGGGCGCGACGACGTTGGCGGTGATGCCGCGGCTGCCGAGTTCGCGCGTGATCGAGCGCGCCATGCCGACGAGGCCCGCCTTCGACGACGAGTAGTTGACCTGGCCGGGTCCGCCGAAAAGACCGACGACGCTCGAGATGAGGATGATGCGGCCGAAGCGGGCCTTCATCATGGCCTTCGTCGCGCGCTTGACGACCCGGAACGATCCGCCGAGGTTGGTGTCGACGACGGTGTCGAAGTCGTCTTCGGACATCATCATGAGCAGCTTGTCGCGCGTGATGCCTGCGTTGGCGACGACGACCTCGACGGGGCCGAGCTTCGCTTCGATCTCGGTGAACGCCGCGTCGAGGGCCGCGGTGTCGGTGACGTCGGCGCGTACCGTGAGCGTTCCCACCGGCCCCTCGCCCGATCGGGCGGTCACGGCCACCCGGTGGCCCTGGGCGACGAATTCGGCGGCGATGGCGTGGCCGATGCCACGGTTGCCACCGGTGACGAGAACGGTGCGAACAGTCATCCGTCCAGCCTACCGACGGGGGCGCGCGTACCCTGATCAGGAGACCATGCGCAACCGACCCGTCGCGATCACCGAACTCCCGCCCTCGCCGGAGCAGGAGCAGAGCGCGCGCATGCGCAGGTACGCGCTGACGATGGGTATTCGCGTGCTGTGTGTGTTCGCCTGCCTCTTCGTACAGGGCTGGTGGCTGATCATCCCGGCTCTCGGAGCGATCTTTTTGCCGTATGTCGCCGTCGTGTTCGCGAATGCCGTGTCGCGCAGCGGCAGTCGCACGGTGGAGCGGCCCGGTGCAATCGAGCCGCGAGACGACGCGTGATCGGTTCCGAGCCCGACGTGCAGTGCTCGTCGGCGGGGTGCAGCGCCGATGCAGCCTGGCGGGTGAACTGGCGCAACCCCCGCATCCATTCGATCGACCGGGTGAAGGTCTGGCTCGCCTGCGGTGACCACCGAGCCACCCTCGCCGACTACCTCGCGACCCGTGGTTTCCCGGTCGTCGTCACCCCGCTCGACTCCCCCGCCGAGACCGTTCCGGATTCGGCGCGATGAGCTGGATGCGGCGCTGGGGCGGGTATGTCGCCCTCACGGTGGTCTTCGCGGTCGTCTGCGGACTGCTGTCCTGGTGGCAGTGGTCGCGCCGCGTCGACGCGGTCGACGAGATCGCGAAGATCGACGCGAACTACGACGCCACCCCGGCGGCGCTCGACGACCTTCTCCCCGAGCTGGATGCCGCCGACGATTCCGCGGAGTGGCGACCCGTCGTGATGACTGGCGAGTATCTGACCGACGAGCAGTTGCTCGTGCGCAACCGGCCGCGTAACTCCGCCGCCGGCTTCGAGGTGCTCGTGCCGTTGCTGCTCGCCGATGGGACCGTGTTCGTCGTCGACCGGGGTTGGGTCCCGGCCGGATCGACCCCCGAAGCCCCCGAGTCGGTGCCGGCGGCGCCGAGCGGTGAGGTGACGGTCGTCGTGCGGTTGAAGCCGGGGGAACCCGAGATCCCCGGTCGCGGGGCCCCGGAGGGCCAGCTCGCGACTGTACGTCTGCCCGATGTCGCCGCACTCGTCGACGCGCCGACCTACACCGGCATGTACGGCCTGCTCGTCGCGGAGGATCCCGCGCCGGCCGAGAGTCCGCTGCCCGCGTTCCGGCCGACCGAAGACGAGGGACCGCATCTGTCGTATGCGCTGCAGTGGATCGCGTTCGGCATCATGGCGTTCGTCGGACTGGTCTGGGCGGTACGCCGGGAACGCAAGATCGCGGCAGGCAACGCCCCCGTCGTGCGCCGCGAGCGGGATGCCGAAGTGGAGGACGCCCTCCTCGATGCTCAGCCTTAGGCGTGTTCAGCCCTAGGGATTCTCAGCCCTAGGCGAGGGCGATGAGGTCGGCGTAGCCGGGGTTCCAGTGATCCTCGACGCCGTCGGGCAGGATCAGCACGCGCTCGGGGTTGAGTGCCTCGACCGCGCCCTCGTCGTGTGACACCAGCACGACGGCGCCGGAGTAGCTGGCCAGGGCGCCGAGTATCTCTTCGCGGCTCGCCGGGTCGAGGTTGTTCGTCGGCTCGTCGAGCAGCAGCACGTTGGCGCCCGACACGACGATCATCGC
>CAZCEE010000414.1:0-2321 GCA_964497165.1 uncultured Schumannella sp.
GTCGATTTCGAGCCCCCGCTCGCCCGCGTCGACCAGATCGCGTTCGGCATCCGCACGGCGGCAGAGCGTTTCCTCGACGAGCTGCTCGAACAGCGCCTGGTGTGCACGGCGCTGCGCGTCGAACTGCTCGGCGCCGACGGCGAGAGCACCGACCGGGTCTGGCTGCATCCGCGGTCGTTCACGGCTTCGGAGGTGGTGGATCGCGTGCGCTGGCAGCTGGACGCCCGTCCGGGCGTCGGGGCAAGTCCGAGGGCCATTGCCGGAGAGCTGCGCTCCCCCGTCGCGCGCGTGCGACTCACCCCTGAGACCGTCGACCCGGTCGGCGCGCACGAACGCGGCATCTGGGGCACCGGTCTCGACGAGGGCGTGCACTCCGGACTGAGCCGGGTGCAAGGCATGCTCGGGCACGAGGGCGTCGGCACCGCCGCGCCGGCGGGCGGGCGGATGCCGGCCGACCGTCAGCAGCGGATCGCCTGGGGCGATCGTGCGGTGCTGAAGCGCGACCCGCGGCGTCCGTGGCCGGGAGCGGTGCCCCCGCCGCATCCGGCGACGGTGTACGAGATCCCGCGGCAGATCACTGTAGAAGACGTGCGGGGTGCCCCGGTGTCGGTCACCGAGCGCGGGGTGCTCTCCGCCTCCCCAGCGGTCATCGTGTCGGCGACCGGTGCCCGCCGCGACCTCACCGCCTGGGCCGGGCCGTGGCCGCTCGAGGAGCGTTGGTGGGATCCGGCGACCGCTCGCGCTGCCCAGCGGTTCCAGATGGTGGATGCCTCCGGCGAGGCCTGGTTGCTCGTGCTCGACGCCCGGGGGTGGTGGGCCCATGGGCGCTACGACTGAGGTCTCGACACGCGCCCACAGGGCGCTACTCGACCACCGAGAGGTCGCGGCGCATGATCCAGCGCACGCGGTGCCCGGCGTGCGCGGTGGTTTCGGCGGCGCGCTCGAACCCGTGCGCCTCGAACAGGTCGGTCGTGCCGACATACCCCGAGATCGTGTCGATGCGATCTCCTCCCGGCCCATCAGTCAACAGCTGCGCCGGGTACCCCTCGACGACTTCGGCGCCGTGCGCCCGCGCGTGTTCGACGGCGCCGTCGAGCAGCACGTGCATGAGGCCCTGCTTGCGGTACCCGGCGCGCACGACGAAGCAGACGATCGACCACGCGTCGCGCTCGTCGAGGAACGGGATCGTGCGGGAGTTCATGAGCCGCCGGTAGGTCGACCGTGGGGCGACCGAGCACCAGCCCGCCACCTCACCATCGACGTAGGCGAGCACCCCGGGTCCGGGCGTGGTCTCGCATTCGCGCGCCATGTACTGCGGACGCTCCGCGTTGCTCGGCCGGGAATCCCGGTAGCTCATGCACCAGCAGCCCCCACCGCCGGGCTTCTTGACGCCCACAACCTCGGCGAAGTCGTCGAACCTGCCCGTCGCGGGCAGCACTTCGGTCGCCATGTCAGAAGCCTAGGGACTGGCCTCTGACATGGGCGGCTGGCACAACCCGCCCTTCGACTGGAGCGAACTCGAACGACGGATGTCGGGGCAGGCTCCGCGGGCCGACGGCGCGACGGCCCACAACCACCGCCCGCGGTACGAGGCGGCCACTCTCGAGAGTCCCGATGAGCCCCACGTGCCGTACGCCGAACTTCATGTGCACTCGGCGTACTCGTTCCTTGACGGGGCGAGCATGCCCGAGCACCTCGTCGAGGAGGCGAAGCGCCTGCGGCTGGACGCCATCGCACTCACCGACCACGACGGCTTCTACGGCGCCGTGCGGTTCGCCGAGGCGGCGCTCGCACACGGGATGCCGAGCGTCTACGGCGCGGAACTCTCGCTCGGCCTGCGCACGCCGCAGAACGGCATCCCCGACCCGGAGGGTGCCCACCTGCTCGTGCTCGCCCGCGGAACCGAGGGCTACCACCGGCTGTCGAAGGCGCTCACCACGGGCCACCTCGGCGGCGGCGAGAAGGGTCGCCCGGTGTACGACCTCGACGCGCTCGGCGACACCGCCGAGGGTCACTGGGCGGTGCTGAGCGGATGCCGTAAGGGCACCGTGCGGCAGGCGCTCGAAACCCACGGTCGGGATGCCGCGATGCGCGAACTGCGCACCCTCGTCGACAGGTTCGGCCGCGACAACGTCATCGTCGAGCTGACCGACCGCGGCGATCCGCTCGACTCCGATCGCAACGACGCCCTCGCCGGCCTCGCCCGCGACCTCGGGTTGCCGATCGTGGCAACCGGCAACGTGCACTACGCCCGGCCGGAACGCGCGCCGCTCGCGACCGCTCTCGCCGCCGTGCGGGCGCGCGCGAGCCTCGACCAGCAC
>CAZCEE010000415.1:0-2319 GCA_964497165.1 uncultured Schumannella sp.
GTCCGCCGCGCGACGCCGCCGCCCCTGCGCCCGCTCCCGCACCGCTGCCCCCGATCGGCCCCATCGTGTTCGCCGAAGAGAACAAGGTTCGCCAAGTGGTGACGAACCTCATGGGCAATGCGCTGCGCTTCACGAAAGACAACTCGCCCATCGAAATCGTCGTCGACGTCGACCGGACCGCGGCTTTCGGCGTCATCGCAATCGTCGACCACGGCCCCGGCATCCCTCCGCAGTTGCGGGAGAAGATCTTCCAGCGCTTCTGGCGCGCCGACACGTCCCGCACGCGGGATACCGGCGGCTCGGGTCTCGGGCTGGCGATCGTCGCGGGCATTGTCGGCAACCATGAGGGGCACGTTGAGGTCGTCGAGACCCCGGGCGGCGGCGCGACGTTCCGCGTCAGCCTCCCGCTCCTCCCCAGCGACGAACCTCCCGCTCCGTCCCCCGCGCCCACCTCGACCCCCCGGGGGCGAGCCCGGCGTCCCTAGCGTTTCGGGCATGACCAGATACCAGATCGACAGCGAAGCGGTCGCCGCGGCGACCTCGTCCGTTCAGGCGGCTGCGGGCCGCATCCAGGCCGATGTGAGCGGGCTGCACGCCCAGTTGCTCGACCTCCAGAGCTCGTGGACCGGCCAAGCCGCCGCGGCCTTCCAGGCGGTCGTGGCCGACTGGACCGCGACGCAGCGCCGGGTTGAAGAGAGCCTGCAACTGATCAACGCCGGCCTCGCCCAGGCAGGCCAGCACTACGCCGAGATCGAACTGCAGAACGCCCGGTTGTTTGCGCGTTGACACGCAGAAGCGGGCGGCTCCTTGTGGGAGCCGCCCGCTGATCTATTCGTGCGAGTGAGGGACTTAGAAGTCCATTCCACCCGTCGGGTCGCCGGCCGGAGCCGGGTGCCGCTCCGGCTTGTCCGCCACGACCGCTTCGGTCGTGAGGAACAGCGCGGCGATCGACGCGGCGTTGAGCAGCGCGGAACGCGTCACCTTCACCGGGTCGTTGATGCCCGCGGCGAGCATGTCGACGTACTCGCCGGTCGCGGCGTTGAGGCCGTGGCCGACGGGGAGGTGACGCACCTTGTCGACGACCACGCCGGGCTCGAGACCCGAGTTGAGCGCGATCTGCTTGAGCGGAGCGTCGATGGCCACGCGCACGATGTTCGCACCCGTTGCCTCGTCACCCGTGAGCTTCAGCTTGTCGAACGCGGTCTTGCCGGCCTGGATGAGTGCGACGCCACCACCGGCGACGATGCCCTCTTCGACGGCGGCCTTCGCGTTGCGCACGGCATCCTCGATGCGGTGCTTGCGCTCCTTGAGCTCCACCTCGGTCGCGGCTCCGGCCTTGATGACCGCAACACCACCGGCGAGCTTCGCGAGGCGCTCCTGGAGCTTCTCGCGGTCGTAGTCGCTGTCGGTGTTCTCGATCTCCTGCCGGATCTGCTTGACGCGTCCGGCGATCTGCTCGGCGTTGCCGGCACCCTCGATGATCGTGGTCTCGTCCTTGGTGACGATGATCTTGCGCGCCTGGCCGAGCTGCTCGAGCGTGGCGTTCTCGAGCTTGAGCCCGAGCTCTTCGCTGATGACCTCGCCACCGGTGAGGATGGCGATGTCGGCGAGCTGCGCCTTGCGGCGGTCACCGAAGCCGGGGGCCTTGACGGCGACCGACTTGAAGATGCCGCGGATCTTGTTGACGATCAGAGTCGCGAGCGCTTCGCCGTCGACATCCTCGGCGATGATCAGCAGCTGCTTGCCCGCCTGGATCACCTTGTCGACGATGGGGAGCAGGTCCTTGATGTTGCTGACCTTCGAGTTGACGATCAGGATGTAGGCGTCTTCGAAGACGGCTTCCTGACGCTCCTGGTCGGTGACGAAGTACTGCGACAGGTAACCCTTGTCGAAGCGCATGCCCTCGGTGAGCTCGAGCGTCGTGCCGAAGGTGTTCGACTCCTCGACGGTGACGACGCCCTCCTTGCCGACCTTGTCGATCGCCTCGGCGATGAGCTTGCCGATCTCGGTGTCGCCGGCGGAGATGGATGCCGTGGCAGCGATCTCTTCCTTGGTCTCGACCTCCTTGGCGTTCTTGACGAGCTCCTTGGTGACGGCTTCGACGGCCTTCTCGATGCCACGCTTGAGGCTGATCGGGTCGGCGCCGGCCGCGACGTTGCGCAGGCCTTCGCGAACGAGCGCCTGGGCGAGCACGACCGAGGTGGTCGTTCCGTCACCGGCGACGTCGTCGGTCTTCTTGGCGACCTCCTTGACCAGCTCGGCGTCGATCTTCTCGTAGGGGTCGTCGAGCTCGATCTCCTTGGCGATCGAGACGCCGTC
>CAZCEE010000416.1:0-2313 GCA_964497165.1 uncultured Schumannella sp.
GTTCGCGCAGCGGGCCGGGGTTCCGGTCGCCGCGCTGCTGCGGGCCGAAGCGCGCGAGGCCCGACGCGACGCCCAAGCCGCCGTACGGATGCGGATCGCGGCCCTCGGCACCCGGTTGCTGCTGCCGCTCGGGCTGTGCGTACTGCCCGCCTTCGTCGCGCTCGGCGTCGCTCCTCTTCTCTTGGCGATGATCGGGTCGACCCTCGCCGTGTTGTGAGTGCTGGCGCGCGATCCGGGCGAATGTGGCTCACTCGGTCGTCCGTGCTGGCCCCAATTGTCCGCGCTCGCCCGCGTCGCGACCGGGGCGTGAGTCCTGCACAGCGTCGGCGCGCGCGATTCCCCTCTACTACGCAGCCGGGCTGAGGGTGTGGCCGGTGAGCGCCGCAGACTGGACGTGCTCGTGCCCCGACCCTCCGACTGCGGAGAGATAAGAGGTACGCGATGCGATCGATGTGGCAACGGATGACTGAGAGGCTCAGCGACGACCGGGGAGCCGCGACGGCGGAGTACGCGATCGTCATCATGGCGGCCGTCGGGTTCGCCGGGCTGCTCGTGGTGATCCTGCGGTCGGGCGAGGTGCAGGCGATCCTCACCGATCTGGTGCAGCGCGCCCTGAATTCAGCGGGATGACAGCACTCGGCGGGATGATTCGGCGGCTGCGAGCCGACCGGGGCAGCGCGACGGCGGAGTTCGCGCTCGCGTTCCCGGCGGTGCTCGGCATCCTGGCGCTGCTGCTCGGCGGCGTGCAGGTCGCCGGGTTGCAGGTGCGGGCTCAGGATGCCGCAGCCGACGCCGCGCGCGGGCTCGGTCGGGGAGACTCCGCGGCGGCGGTCGCTACCCGACTCGAACTGCAGGTTCCGGGTGCGTCCCTTGGCCACTGGGCGGACGGCGACCTCCGTTGCGTGCTGATCGAGGTCGCGCCTGCCGGGCCGGTCGCCGTGCTCGGGCTGCGGGCCCGAGCGGGAGCCTGCGCGTTGGACGACGCCCGATGACTCTCCCGAGCGAGCGAGGATCAGGCGGGGTACTGGCCCTTGCGGTGCTCGCGCTGCTTGCCGTACTGACCCTCGCGACGGTGGGTGTCGGCGCCGCACTCGCGCAGCGTCAGCGGGTGATCGCGGCTGCGGATGCCGGGGCGCTCGCTGCCGCTGATACGGCGCTCGGCATCCATCCTGGAATCCCGTGCGAGCAGGCCGCACGGGTCGTCGAGGCCCACGAAGCAACTCTCACCGCGTGCGAAGTAGAGGGTGTCGTGGCGACGGTTTCGGCGTCGGCGCGGGTCGCCGGGGTGCTCGTCACCGCACAGGCGCGAGCCGGTCCGCCACGATGACGCCCGACGGGCCGCCCCGGCTTGCGGCGCAAAAGTGTGTGTATGGTGTGCTCCGGATAGAAGGAGAACAGTGCCCGAGTCGAAGTCCACCGGCCACAAGCTGGTCATCGTCGAGAGCCCCGCGAAGGCGAAGACCATCGGCCAGTACCTCGGCGACGGCTATGAAGTGATGGCTTCGGTGGGCCACATCCGCGATCTGATCGAGCCGAAGAACCTCCCGCCGGAGCTGAAGAAGGGCTCGCTCGGCAAGTTCTCGATCGACGTCGAGAACGGCTTCGCTCCCTATTACGTGGTGAGCGAAGAGAAGAAGCGTACGGTCGCCGACCTCAAGAAGGCGCTCAAGGGCGCCGACGAGCTCTACCTCGCCACTGATGAAGACCGCGAAGGCGAAGCGATTGCCTGGCACCTGCTCGATGAGCTGAAGCCCAAGGTGCCGGTGAAGCGCATGGTGTTCCACGAGATCACCAAGGAAGCCATCCAGCGGGCACAGGAGAACACCCGCGACATCGACACCGCCCTGGTCGACGCGCAGGAGACCCGCCGCATCCTTGACCGGCTCTATGGGTTCGAGATCAGCCCGGTGTTGTGGCGCAAGGTCGGCCCGGGGTTGTCGGCCGGCCGCGTGCAGTCCGCGGCGACCCGTCTGGTCGTCGACCGGGAACGCGAGCGGCTCGCCTTCGTCTCCGCCGTCTACTGGGATCTCATCGCCGAACTCGGCGCCTCGAGCGAGACCTTCCAAGCCCGGCTCGCCCGCCTCGACGGCAAGCGCGTCGCGAGCGGCCGTGACTTCGACGACAAGGGTCAGCTCACCGGCGACGTCGCCGTGATCGATGAGGTCGTCGCCGAGAAGCTGGCCACCGCTCTGCGGGCCGACACGGCATCCTTCACCGTCACCAATCTCGAGACCAAGCCCTACACGCGCCGCCCCGCGGCCCCGTTCACGACGAGCACCCTCCAGCAGGAGGCCGCCCGCAAGTTGCGGTTCT
>CAZCEE010000417.1:0-2313 GCA_964497165.1 uncultured Schumannella sp.
GGCCGCGCGGGCGGCCGGCTTGTTCGCCGGCGCGACGGCGTCTTCGAGGTCGAGGATGACGGCATCCGCCCGGTCGAGCGCCTTCGCGAACCGGTCGGGCCGATCGCCGGGGCAGAACAACAGCGCGGGGCCGAGGTCGAAGCTCACGCCGGGTGCCCGTCGAGCGTCCAGACCAGGGTGGTGCGTACGGCCCGCGCCACGATCTCATCGTCCTGGCGGCGACCGATGTGTTCGAGGGTCACGATGCCCTGCCCGGGTCGCGACTCCGACAGGCGTTTTTCGAGCACCGTCGTCTCGGAGTACAGCGTGTCGCCGTGCCGCAACGGCGCGGGGAACTGCACTTCGCTGAACCCGAGGTTGGCGACGATCGTGCCGAGCGTGAGCTGGGTGACCGAAGCCCCGACGATCGTCGAGAGGGTGAACATCGAGTTCACCAGACGCTCGCCGAACGGCTGCTGAGCGGCCCAATGCGCGTCGAGGTGCAGGCCTTGCGTGTTCATGGTGAGGGTGGTGAACAGCACGTTGTCGGCCTCGGTGACGGTGCGGCCCGGACGGTGCAGGTACCGCACGCCCTCCTCGAATTCCTCGAAGTAGAGCCCTCGTTGCTCGATCTCGCGCATGCTCGCCAACCTAGGCGGTCAGGCCGAGTTCGCGCGAGATCACCATGAGCTGCACTTCGGTGGTGCCTTCGCCGATCTCGAGCACCTTCGAGTCGCGGTAGTGCCGGGCGACGGCGTTCTCGTTGAGGAAGCCGTAACCGCCGAAGATCTGGGTCGCGTCGCGGGCGTTGTCCATCGCCGCCTCGCCGCACACCATCTTCGCGATCGACGCTTCCATCTTGAACGGCTTGCCGTGCACGAGCTTGAGCGCGGCGTCGTAGTAGCAGAGCCGGGCCTGGTGCACGCGGGCCTGCATCGTCGCCAGCTTGAACGCGATGTGCTGGTTCGAGCCGATGCTGCGCCCGAAGACGTTGCGCTCCTTCGCGTAGCGCAGCGCCTCCTCGAGACACCCTTGGGCCGCGCCCGTGGCGAGGGCGGCGAACGCGATGCGCCCCTCGTCGAGCACCCGCAGGAAGTTCGCGTAGCCCCGCCCCTGTTCGCCGAGCAGGTTCGCCTCGGGCACGTGCACGTCGACGAGAGTGAGCGGATGCGTGTCCGAGGTGTGCCAGCCGACCTTGTCGTAGCTCGCACCGACCGTGAACCCGGGGGTGTCGGACGGCACGAGGATCGTCGAGAGTTCGGGGCCCGTGGTGCCGTCGGCGGCGCGGATCTCGCCGGTGACCGCCGTGATGGTCACGACACTCGTGATCGCGGTGCCGGAGTTGGTGATGAACTGCTTGGTGCCGTTGATCACCCACTCGTCGCCGTCACGTACCGCGGTCGTCTGGGTGGCGCCGGCATCCGACCCCGCCTCGGCTTCGGTGAGCCCGAAGCCGGCGAGCGCACGGCCGCGCAGCAGGTCGGGCAGCCACTGCTGCTTCTGCTCGTCGCTCCCGTGGCGGTAGATCGGTTGGATGCCGAGCCCGACGCCGGCTTCGAGGGTGACGGCGATGCTCTGGTCGGCGCGGGCGAGGGCCTCGACGGCGAGGCAGAGCGAGAAGTAGTCCTTGCCCTGCCCGCCGATCTCGACGGGGAAGGGCAGCCCGAAGAGCCCGAGGTCGCCCATCTGCGCGATGATGTCGAGCGGCAGGCGGCGCTCGGTGTCGTACTGGTACGCCGCCGGGGCGACAACGTCGTCGGCGAAGGCGCGGACGGTGTCCTGCAGCTTCTGCTGTTCGGGCGTGAGTTCGTAGTTCATGCGCTCTTCTCCTGGTGGTCGGTCTCGAGGTCGAGGTCGACGATCGCGACGATCTGGTCGCGTCGCACGAGATCTCCGGTGCGGACGCGCAGACGCAGCGTGCCGGAGTGGGGGGCGAGAAGGGCGTGCTCCATCTTCATCGCCTCAATGGAAAGCACCGGGTCGCCCGCGTCGACGCGCGCTCCGTCGTCCTGGGCGACCGACACGACAGTGCCGGGCATCGCGGCGCGCAGTTCGGGGGCGACCGGGCCGCTCGACCGGTCGAGCGCGGCGAGGGTGCGGGCGAGGCGTTCGGCACGGTCGGGCACGGACAGTTCGAGCGTGCGACCGTCGCGGTGCAGCCAGACGACGTGCCCACCGCGCACCCGCTGCACGGCGACGAGAGCTGCGGATGCGGTGGCCGGGTCGACGGCGACCTCGCGGATGTCGGCGCCCACCTCGATCCCGTAGGTGGCGGGTCGCGCGACGCCTCCGACGCGCCAGCCGTCACGCGGGCCCCACGGCCCGGGGGCGATC
>CAZCEE010000418.1:0-2305 GCA_964497165.1 uncultured Schumannella sp.
CGGGCTCGTTGGCGAACGACTTGGGGGCCCTCGGCACCGCGGGGTGCGAGCGGTCCTGCACGCGATGCGAGAGCGGCACCGGAGCGGTCAGCAGTTCGAGCGACGCCGCGAACCGTCCGGCTTCGCGGGCGAAGACCTGCGGGTCGTCGAGATCGACGAGCGCCGGAAGGAAGTTCGCCGGGCTCGCATTCTCTTCGAGCCGGCGCACCAGGTAGCTGATCGCGGCGTCGAACTCGGCGGGCGCAACGACCGGTGTGTAGAGCAGCACGCTGCCAGAGTCGGCCCGCACCGCGTCGGCCAGCGCCGGCGCCATGCCGAGCAGCATCTCGAAGTCGACGCGGCGCGCCACTCCGCGGCTCTCCGCGAGGAGGTGGGCGAAGGCGAGGTCGAAGAGGTTGTGGCCCGCGACCCCGACGCGAACGGCGTCGGTGCTCTCGGGGCGGAGCGCGTGTTCCAGCATCCGCTTGTAGTGCGCATCCGTTTCGGCCTTCTCGTCCCAGGTCGCAAGCGGCCAGCCGTGCACGGTCGCGTCGACTCGCTCCATCGCGAGGTTGGCGCCCTTGACGATGCGCACCTTGATGCCGGCACCGCCGGCGGCGACCCGTTCGCGCGCCCACACGGTGAGCCGATCGAGCGCCGGCAGCGCGTCGGGCAGATACGACTGAAGCACGATGCCGGCTTCGAGGCCGAGCAGTTCGGGCCGGGTGAGCAGTCGGGTGAACACCGCGATCGTCAGGTCGAGATCGCGGTATTCCTCCATGTCGAGGTTGATGAACTTCTGCCCGCGCGCCTGGGCGGCCTGCTCGTAGAGCGGCACGAGTTTTTCGACGACGCGCTCGACCGCCTCGTCGAAGCCCCACGCGGGGAGTTGGCTTGCGATCGACGAGACCTTGACCGATACGTAGTCGACGTCGGGCCGGGCGAGCAGGTCGGCGATGCCGGCGAGCCGACGCTCGGCCTCACCTTCGCCGAGCACGGCTTCGCCGAGCAGGTTGACGTTGAGCCGCACCCCGGGTTGCCGCAGCGCGGCGAGGGTGCGGGTGAGGCGCTTCGGCGTCGCGTCGACGACGAGGTGCCGCACGAGGTGCCGGAACACCCGGCGCGCGACCGGGATGACCAGGCGAGGCAGCAACACCCCGAATCCGCCGCCCGCGATGACGGCCGCGCGCAGATACCAGGGGAGGAACTGCGGCACGCGACGCGAGAGTCGCTCGAGGTTGCGAGCGGCGACGCGGGGGTCTTCTGGGCGGATCACCCGGTCGACGAAGCCGAGCGTGAACTCGAGGCCGCGCGGATCCTTGAGCAGGCCCGCGAGGCGCTCGGCCCCGGGGTCCACCGGCGCGTCGGCACTCGCGTCGAGCCACCGGCGTACCTGTTGCTCGACGGCTTCGAAGCTCGGGAGATCGCTCGGGCGGGGAACCGGCATGACTCCGAGAATATGCTGCCGGGCGCCGCGCCCAGGGATCGGGCGGGCGACACCCAGCCGGCATTCAGGCTGCGGCGAGCGCCGCCTTGGTCGAACGCACCCCGCGGAGGGCACCGGCCCAGGCCACGAGCTGGTCGAGCTGCACGCCGAGGTGCTGGGCGTGCTGCGGTCCCGGAGCGAAGGTCGTGAAGTTCTCGAAGTCGTGGATGAGCGAGATGCCGACGCTCTGCCGCACGTCGGCGATCTGCAGTTCGCCGAGGATGAGGCGGAGGGCCTCGGCGGCACGCAGGCCCGAGGCGGCGGCGCCGTAGCTCACGATGCCGGCGGCTTTGTCGTTCCATTCGGCGTAGAGGTAGTCGAGGGCGTTCTTGAGCACGCCGGAGGGCGCCCGGTTGTATTCGGGGGTGACGAAGACGTACCCGTCGAAGTCGTCGATCGCATCCGACCACTTCTTGGTGTGCTCGAACTCGTAGCGCCCCATCGACGGCGGCATCGGCTCGTCGAGGTGCGGCAACGCGTAGTCGGCGAGGTCGAGCAGCTCGTAGGCGGCGTCGCCACGGGCGGTCGCCTGTTCGAGCACCCAGCGGGCGACGGCTTCGCCCCGACGGCCCGGACGGGTGCTGCCGAGGATGATCGCGATGCGGACCTGAGACACGGAGGGGTTCCCTTCTTCTGGAACGCCGTGACCGACGCCCCGACTTTCGTTGACTCATCAACCGTACCTCGCGAAGTAGACGTGTCAACTACTCCTCGGCGACTAGCATCGACGCATGTCGACCGTCTCCGAGATTCCGCATTCCGACTGGGACCTCTGGCGCACGATGCGCGCGATGAACGAACAGCTGCGTTTCCGCTACGACCGCTCCGGCGGCTGGAAGA
>CAZCEE010000419.1:0-2298 GCA_964497165.1 uncultured Schumannella sp.
GCCGCCGCCCCCTCGCGGCCGCAGTCTTCTGGCGATCCCCCGGCCCATCAAGCCGTTCTCGCACGGATGCTGACACCACCGCAGCAGGCGAACCCGCCGTTCACATCCGTGCTGCGCTGCGCCTTGACAGACCTCCTCCACGCCAACGACCCGCGGCTACGAGGTGATCGCCGGAAAGTAGGTGGTCGGGGCTCGCCACCCCCGACGCGTGCGCCCACGGGCCTTGGCGGCGACTCCATCAATAGGACGAATGTCTGTGGCCAGGACATCAGACGGACCGCCGACCGGCACCTACCAACAGCGCCGATCGACGGTCCAAACCACGTCCACAACCAGCCGTGACACGGTCCCACTCCAGTGCTGCTGCCCCGTAGCCCGCCGATACCGCGCTTCCATCACGCCACCGGCCGAGCAACCCAACCTCTCGACCGTCGCCGCCGCGCCATCCGACAGGCCCAACACGACCAGCCGAGTGTGAATCCCCGACTCCGCTACCCCGAAGCGCCGCGCCAGCGTCACCAGGTCCACGCCGTCATCCCACCCGGCCCGCAATCCGGCGTCGTCTTCCGCCGACCAGTACGCCCGCAGCCACCCGCGCAGCGCCCCGCGCCAGTCGTACTCCGGGTCGGCCGCCAGGCGCACCCGCAGCCACTCCGCCCGCGCCGACCGCGACACCGGCACCGCACCGTCACCCTTCGGTGCCATCCGCGCCAACTGCGCCATCACCGCCGACCTGCTACGGCCGTGCGCCGTCGCCAACTCCGCGACCGACCAACCCCGCCGGACACCATCGACCAACTGCGTGTTCTCAACGTCCGACCACGCCTCACCAGCCCGAGCCGGAGATGGACGCTGCCGGCCGTCCCTACTTGCGGTCATGCACGTACTCCTCACGTGTAAAGCGAACAGGGGACACATCACCCGGCACAGGACCGACCCCGGTACCCCACGCCTCACACGCCGCCACCGCGACCATCACCACACGACGACGGACCCCCGACCAATCCCGGTCGAGGGTCCGTCACCCAAAAAATTGAGCAGAATTTCCACTGAGCAGTCCCACCGCCGAAACCTCGGCACACCCAGCATGTCACACGCTTACAACGAAGGTATGAGCTTGGACCCCTGACACGGACACCTGGTCTGAGGTGGCCGCGCGGTCGCGCTCTGAGCTGACCCGCTCGGCCACCGTCGGTTCTCAGTTGGGCGATCTCAGCAGTTCAGGTACTCGAAAGTATTGCAGAGCGCGATGGGGTTGGCGTACTCCTCGGTGCGCACCATCCGGCCGTTCCTCCAGTCGAAACGGTATATGTAGACGTTGCGGTACGAGCGGCCGTCGACTGTAAGGAAGTCCCCCTTGGCCTGCACGAAGGACGTTTTCCCGTTCGCGGTCACGCTGATTCGTACGTCGGCGAACCGGATCCTCTGAAAGTTTGTGAACACGTTGTTGACGTAACCAAGAATCTCTTCTTTGTTAGCGAACTGACCCGCGGGTTCCGGTGCGCCGGAGAATGAAAGCGGGACGGTGAGTGTGGCGTTCCGATCGATTCTCGCGCTGACGGCGTCGAAGTCCTTGCGTTCGAGCGCGTCGAGGAGCGCGCGGGTCTGTGTCTCGGTCCGCTGTTCTGGTCCCGCACCGGCTGACGCTGAGGGTCCGGGGCCAACCGTTGCCCCAACCGTCAGTGCCAGGGCCCCCGCGACGACGGCGACGAACGTGCGCATGCGCATCGTAATTCCCCTCCGATACTGAGTCTCTTGTGAGACTCGGTATCAGCATAAGGGGTTGGGTCGATCTTGGCTAGAGTGGGCCCGTGGACCGGTCGGACCAGCCCGAGATGTCGCTGCGCGAGCGCAAGCAGCAGCGTGCGCGGGAGGCGATCGTGGAGGCGGCGCATGAGCTGTTCGCCGAACGCGGGTTCGACCACGTCACCGTCGCGGACATAGCCACCAGGGCCGAGGTCGGCCGAGCGACGTTCTTCCGCTACTTCGGTGACAAGCAGGAAGTGGTCTTCGCCGGAAGCAGCCGCGAACTGGAGGCGGCCCTGGTCGTCGCCGAGCAAGCGCTGAACGGCACACCGATCGACGACTCGCTCCCTGCCGCGCTGACGTATGTGCGCGCTCTTGTCCTGGCGTTCGTCGCCCAACTGGTCCAACGGCCGGCGGAATACCGCAAGCACGAACGGCTGATCGGCGAACAGCCCGAACTACGCGCCCGCAGCCTCATCAAGCAACGTGGCTACGTGGACCAGATCACCGCCGAGCTGACCCAACGAGGAGCGGAGCCTGAGGTCGCGGCAC
>CAZCEE010000420.1:0-2286 GCA_964497165.1 uncultured Schumannella sp.
AGCTCCACATGCCCCTGCAGTCCGGCTCCGACCGCATCCTGAAGGCGATGCGCCGGTCGTACCGCTCGGAGAAGTTCCTCGGCATCCTCGACCGCGTCCGGGAACGCATCCCGCACGCCGCGATCTCGACCGACATCATCGTCGGCTTCCCGGGGGAGACCGAGGATGACTTCGCCGAGACGCTGCGCGTCGTCGAGCGGGCCCGCTTCGCGTCGGCGTACACGTTCCAGTACTCCATCCGCCCCGGAACGCCCGCAGCGATCCTGCCCGACCAGGTGTCGAAGGAGGTCGTGCAGGAGCGCTACGTGCGCCTCATCGAGCTGCAGGAGCGCATCTCCGCTGAGGAGAACGAGAAACTCGTCGGCCGCACCGTCGAGGTGCTCGTCGCGACCAGCGAAGGCCGTCGGGACTCGGAGCGGGGCCGACTGTCGGGACGCGCCGAAGACAACCGGCTCGTGCATTTCGACGTGCCCGATGGCGGCGAGAGCCCGCGACCCGGTGACGTGGTGACCGTCGAGGTCACCCGGGCCGCCCCGCACTTTCTCATCGCCACCCCGGTGGGCGACACGCTCCCCGTACGCCGCACTCGCGCGGGGGATGCCTGGGACCGCGCCGAGGTCGAATCCTGCGCCGTCCCCGCGGCTCCCGTCGACGCTGCGGGGCGTGTGAGCCTCGGTTTGCCGACGATCGGCCAGCCGGCGATCGGCCTGCGCCCCACCGCAGGCTGACCTTCGTGCTCGTCGCCGTCGTCGGCGCCACCGGCACCGGCAAGTCGTCGCTCTCGCTCGACCTCGCCGCCCGGCTCCGTGACGCCGGACAGCGGGCCGAGATCGTCAATGCCGACGCGATGCAGCTCTACCGCGGCATGGACATCGGCACCGCCAAGGTCCCGGTCGCGGAGCGACGGGGCATCCCGCACCATCTCCTCGACGTGCTCGAGCCACGCGACGAGGCGAGTGTCGCGCGCTATCAGATCGAGGCCCGGGGTGAGATCGATGAGATTCTCGCGCGCGACGCCGTCGCCATCCTCGTCGGTGGCAGCGGGCTGTACGTGTCGAGCGTGCTCTACGACTTCCAATTCCCCGGTACCGATCAGGATGTCCGAGACCGGCTCGAAGCCGAGCTCGCGGACGGCGGGCCCGGTCTGTTGCATCGGCGGCTCCGTGAGATTGACCCAGCGGCCGCTGACGCGATCGGTCCAGCGAACGGTCGACGGCTCGTGCGCGCCCTCGAAGTGATCGAGATCACGGGCGCTCCGTTCGGCGCAGGCTTGCCCGACGAGACCGCAGTCTGGCGGCCGAGTGTGACGATCGGGCTGCGTTCCCAGCGGGAGCAACTCGTCGAACGCCTCGACGAGCGTGTGCGCGGGATGTGGCGCGATGGACTCGTCGCTGAGGTCGAACGGCTCCTTCCCGCCGGGCTCGGAACGACTGCGAGCCGGGCCATCGGGTATGCGCAGGCCGTCGCCCAGTCGCGGGGCGAGCTGACCGAGCAGCAGGCGATCGAGCAGGCGGCCGCCCTCACCCGCCGCTACGCCCGCCGTCAGGTGAGCTGGTTCGGCCGCTACCGACAGACCCGCTGGCTCGACGCCGACGACCCGGCGCGCGTCGACGAAGCGTTGGCCGCAGTCGGCGCCTGACCGGGCTGCGCAGATAGCATCGCCTCGTGGCTATCGACATCGCCTTCACCAAAGGGCACGGCACGGGGAACGACTTCGTGTTCTTCGCCGACCCTGACGGGCGGGTCGACCTCGACGCCGACGATCTCGCGGCTCTCGCCGACCGGCACTTCGGAGTGGGTGGCGATGGCGTCATCCGTGCGGTGATGTCGGCGAATCTGCCCGAGGGGGCCGCCGCCCTGGCGGAAGACCCGGCAGCCGAATGGTTCATGGACTACCACAACGCCGACGGAAGCCCGGCCGAGATGTGTGGCAACGGCATCCGCGTCTACGGCTCATACCTCATCGCGCAGGGGCTGCTCGATCTCGCTGTCGGCGATACGGTCGCGATCGGCACGCGCGGCGGGGTGCGACCCCTCACCCGCACGGCCGACGGGTTCGAGGTCGATCTCGGGCCGTTCGTCGTCGCGGGCGACGCGATGGTCGCGGCCGACGGCCTCCACGTCGACCGACCCGGACTCGCTGTCGGCGTCGGCAACCCGCACGTCGTCGTCGCCCTCGCCGACGACAGCGAGCTGGATGGCCTCGACCTCGGTGCTGCCCCGTTGGTGACACCCGTGCCGCCGGACGGCGTCAACGTCGAGTTCGTCGTGCCTGCCGAGCCGCTC
>CAZCEE010000421.1:0-2275 GCA_964497165.1 uncultured Schumannella sp.
GGGCTCGACCTGGGTGCTGGTCAACCCGGACGGCGGCCGCGAGCCGATCGCCGGCGTCGTGGTCGTCGGACGCCAGCCGGCCAAGACCGCGTTTTCGGGCGCGGGGTCGACGCTTGTTCTCAAAGACCCTGACGGTCGAATCTCGAAGTCTCATGCGGTATTCGAGGTTGATGAAGCCGGGCTCTGGGTACGCGACCTCGCCTCGACCAACGGTGTGGTCGTCATCTCCGAGAATGGCGAAGAAGTCGTCGTGGACAGTGGTGAGCGGGTTGCCGTGCCCTCCGGCGCCGAGGTCGAGCTCGGGGGCTACGTGCTCACCGCAGAGCGAGATGCGTGATGGTCGACACCACGACGGTGACGGTGAGGTGTCCCTCGTGCGGGGCTGAGAACCTAGGTACCCGCTTCTGTGAAAGTTGTGGCGCACCAGCTCCCGCACTCGTCCGGGTAGCGGTTATCGCTCCACTCGTCACCGCAGAACCGCTACCGGCCACCGGGTCCACGGGATCTGGATGGCGTATCGCTCTCCTCATCGTGTTCATCGTTTCCCACGTGATTCCGCCGCTTATCGAGGCCGGGATCAGGGCGACTGGTTCCTTCGACCCCGTTCCGGCGCGATGGATCACCACTGCATTCCTGGTTGTGCTCGGGATCGTGGGTCTGATCGCGGTCGGATCCGGCCCTCGCGCGGCCGGTGCCGGCCGTGCGGTCGGCGTCGTCCTCGTGCTGGTTGCCGTCGGGCTTGAGATCGCCTACGCGTTCGTCGGGATGTTGTGGCCAGAGCCGCTGCAGATCGCAGCGATCGTGGCGGTCTTCGTCCTATGGTTCATTGCCTGGGCGGCATCTGCCGCCCTCGCACCCCGCGCCTACGCCGGGCTCGCGGTGCTCGCTGTCGCTGTGGTGATGCAGGTCCTCGTTCCGCTCCTTCTCGTTCTGAGCGGCGTCTGGAACTCGTGGGCGCTCACCGGATCGACTACCGCGGCGACAATCGTGCTCACCCTCGCCGTTGTCGGAATCACGAGAGCTATCGACCGCACCGCCCCGATCCGGCGTGCCGATCCGGTGCCGGCAACCGCAGCCCTCAGCACTTCTGAAGTTCCTCCCGGTCAGGTGCTGCCGCTCGCGAACGTTGCGTTCCGCCTTGGAATCGGGGCTATCGGCGCGATCGTGCTGTCGATCCTTCTGGCCCTTCTTCCCATTCCAGGCGTTCTCGGGCTGGTGATCTCCGTCGCCTACCTTGGGCTCGTCGTCGGTGCAATTGTGACCGGGCACGTCGCGCGTTCGCGTATCCGCCGCGGTGGGGGAGGAGGACGCGACCGGGCGCTTGCGGGGATGGTGATCGGATACTGCTTCGTCGGACTCACCGTGGCGGGAATCGTTGCGCAACTGGTCTCGTGGCAGATCACGATGCAGGCTCTCAACGCTGCGTCGTACGACTATTCCTACGAGAACGAAGGAACCTATGGCGAGGACTACGACGATGAGGGCGTCTTCGCCGAATCGGAAGAGAACGGAGTCCAGTCGCTCGGGGTGACCTGCACCGACCTCTTCAGCCAGGGCGTGGTGTCGGCTGCCAACTCTGCCGGCCTCGTGCTGAACCCGGCTTGGGCCGACGGCACCGATCCCGGTGGTTTGTCACTCCAGGATCCGGAACTTGCTGCCGTGCTCGCCAGCACCCCGTCACTGGACTGCCGGTGGCTGAGCCCGAACGGCGGCAGCGGCGTCGGCATCCGGTCGGTGATTGCCGTCGTCGATGCCGACCAAGCCGCGTGGCTGAACGGGCGGTTCGCGGCTCTCGGCTACCGCCCGCAGAACGAGCTCGGTGGCACGCGATACTTTTTCGAGGCCAACGCCGGTGGCACGCCCTACGGCGAGTCGCACATCGTGCGCGAAGGGATTTGGTTCGCGACCCACTGGCTCTCCTACGGGCCGAAGGGATATACCGCGGACATGGTGACCAACTACTTCGGCTGACCCGTCCGCGACCTTCCAGCCGGGGATTCCGCGTCCGCGGTGGTAATCTCGGTAGATGCTCGTGCGACTCCTCCTTCGTCGCCGCGACGAGGCCTAGACCCCGGCCTCCTCGTCGCGGAGTCCTGTCGCGGGCCGGATCCCAACTCCCTGGCATCCCGAAGGAACTGACTTTCATGAGCACCCCAAAAACCCTGGCTGAGAAAGTTTGGGCAAAGCATCTCGTCGCGAAGGGCGAGAACGGCGAACCCGACCTGCTCTACATCGACCTGCACCTCATCCACGAGGTGACGAGCCCGCAGGCCTT
>CAZCEE010000422.1:0-2250 GCA_964497165.1 uncultured Schumannella sp.
CGCTCGGCGCACGCGTCGTCGATGCCGAAAGCGCCGAGGCACAGCGCGCCGAGGCCGCCATCCACGACGACCGGATGGCGCGCCGTCGGGGTCTGGGCAGTCACGGCCGGCTCGCCCAGGCGGCCGTCGAGGTGTTCCAGGCGATCCGAGCCGGTGTCTTCGATGAGGTCGCGCTGCTTCCCGCCGCCGAAGGGCGACTGGCGGCGTAACTCCCGCCGCAGTGCGTCGCGCGAGCCCTAGGCTGGCGGCATGGGATTTCTGCCCGTGCCGGCCGACGATGAGCTCTCGACGGACGCCGTCGCCGCGCGAAACCGTTTCGGCGACGAGCATCCCGGACCGCTGTCGCCGCTCGACCGCGCGCTGCTGAACAACGTCACGGTTTTCGAGGCGTACGCGCGCTGGTTCGACGTGAAAGACGAGCTCGAAGCGCTCATCGGCGAGCGAACGGTCACGCTGTTCTCGCTCGCGCTCTCCCGCGCGGTGCCCGCGCCGTACCCGACCGCGTTCTTCGAGGGCGCGCTGCGCGACGGCGGCGACGACCCGGTGAATCCGCAGGTCACCGAAGCCGAGGGGCTGCTGCTCGAGTGGGGCCGCGCCGTCGGCGCCAACCCGAGCCGCGTACCCGACGACCTCGTGAGCCGCGTCGAACAGACGTTCAAGCCTGCCACGCGTGCGGTTCTTGCCGGCTACGCCGGGCTCATGTTCGCCGTGTGCGTCTTCTCGCTGGTCGCGCAGCTCGATCCCGAGCCGACGACTGAAGCGTGATCGGTTCGGGGGCTGAACGACCGTGTGACGCGCGCTTGCGATCCTGCGTGAGAAGCAGCCCTGATGGCCGATAGATTGTGACGCATGTCCCAGGCGACTCCCGAGAATTCCGAGACGGCTCCGACCCCGGCTGACGAGGCCGGCGCGAAGGCGAGTGCCTCGCAGGCGACGACGACGGTGACGGCCCATGCGGCTCAGAAGACCACCGTGGAGTTGCCGGAGCAGGCGCCCGCCGAGGTGCAGGCGGCGACGGCGGCAACTCCGCAGGCGATCTTCGATGTCGACCCGCGCTGGCGTCCCGGGCTGCTCGCCGGGGTCATCATCGGCGGCATCGTGCTGCTCATCGCGTTGATCCTCGTCGTCGCGTACTTCGTGCTCTTTCTCGGCCCGGGGCTCTCGTTCATCGGCGGCGTGCTCGCCCTCATCCCGCTCGCCATCGTGCTGTTCGGCGTGCGCTGGATCGACCGCTGGGAGCCCGAGCCGCGGCTGTTGCTGTTGATCGCCTTCCTCTGGGGCGCGACGGTGTCGATCGTCATCGCCCTCGTCGCCGACATCGGCACCTCGTACTTCTATGCCGCGGGCGGCGCCGATGTGAACATGACGGTGTTCCTGCAGAGCGCCGTGCAGGCGCCCATCGTCGAGGAGCTCGGCAAGGGTCTCGGCATCCTGCTCATCTACCTCGTCGCGCGCCGCTACTTCGACGGTCCGGTCGACGGCATCGTGTTTGCCGCGCTCGTGGGCGGCGGGTTCGCGTTCACCGAGAACATCCAGTACTTCGCGATTCAGATCGCTGAGTCGGGCACCCTCGACGTCGCGGTCGGCGAGATCTTCTTCATCCGCGGCATCCTCTCGCCATTCGCTCACGTGATGTTCACCGCGTTCATCGGCTTCTTCATCGGGCTCGCCGCACGCAAGGGCACGGCGCTCGGCGGCATCCTGATGTTCTTCGTCGGCCTCGTTCCCGCGATCCTGCTGCACGCGTTCTGGAACGGCGTGCTGTTCTTCATCTACGACTTCTACGCGTACTACCTGTTCGTTCAGGTGCCGCTGTTCGCGATCGCGGTCGTGACGGTGGTCCTGTTGCGCCGTCGCGAGGCGCAAATGACTCAGTTGCGGCTCGGCGAATATGCCGCCGCGGGCTGGTTCAATGCCACCGAGGTCAACACCCTCGGCACCGCCGCCGGTCGCCGACAGGCGCGCGCGTGGGCCCGTCAGCGCGGGCTGGGCAAGGTCATGAAGGAGTACATCAAGGACGCGACCCACCTCGCGTTCACCCGCAACCGCATCGTCTCAGGCCGCGACCGCATCGGCTCGCAGCAGGATGAGGCGGTGCTGTTGGCGCAGGTGTCGGAATCGCGGGCCCGCCTCGCTGCTGCCACTCCGACGACCACCCCTGCGGCCACGCCGCCCGCTGCGACCCCGCCTGCTCCGCCCGCCGGGTAGGGCTCAGCCACCGCCGAACGACGTCATCAGGTCGGCGAAGAA
>CAZCEE010000423.1:0-2248 GCA_964497165.1 uncultured Schumannella sp.
GGTCGGAGATCGGCGCCGCCATGGGCGTCACCAAGCAGGCCGCCCAGCAGCGGCCGCAGCCGGTAGCTCAGCAGGTACCGGCTCAGGTAGTACAGCGCGAACGTGTACTCCAACCCCTCTGCGGTCTCCCGGCGCCGCCGGCTCACTTGGTTGGCGAACAGGCCCAGTGCGTCGACCCGCTCGTGCCGCTCGCCGATCCAGTCGATGACCCGTTCGACCTCGGCCGTCGAGCTCAGATCCGCACGCAGGAAGTGCAGCCGGTTGGTCGCCGCCTCCTCCTGCAGGGCGCGACCCTTGGCCGCGCTGCTGCCGATCACGGTGACCGTGTCGCCGTGCGCCAGCCGGGCCAGCGCGGTCGCCCGGCCCATGCCGGTCGTTCCGCCAGCGATGATCACGTTCTTGGGTGCCTGGTCCGGCACGGTGTCCTCCATTACGTTCGGGGTGGTGAACCCATCGTGGACAGCCGTGCGTGGCGGCGAAAGAAGGCAGTTTGATGTCTGGTACGCACACCGATGTGCCCGCGGTACTCGCCCACGAGCTGCCCCGCCCGGTGCCGCTGGACGAGCTGGCGGCGTGCCCGGTCGGCGACGTCTTCCGGCGGGTCGGTGACAAGTGGAGCGTGCTGCTGGTGATCCTGCTCGGGCACCGGCCGCACCGGTTCAACGAGCTGCGCCGCAGCGTCGAGGGGATCAGCCAGCGGATGTTGACCCGGACCCTGCGCGGATTGGAGACCGAGGGGCTGGTCCATCGCGAGGTGTTCCCGACCGTGCCGCCGAGCGTCGAGTACAGCCTCACACCGCTCGGGCGGACCCTGCTGGAGCCACTCTCGGCGCTGGCAGTCTGGGCGGTGGACAACGCGCCCGCGATCGCCGAGTCCCGGGCCCGCCACGCCAACCCCTGACCCGACCGCGCGTCGGGCGTCGGCGTCGGGGCGGGTTGACAGGCTTCGGCGCGAGGAGTGCAGTGAGCGCGGAGGCGATGCCGTGCACGAGCTGGCGATCACCGAGAGCGTCATCGAGAGCGTGACCGAGCGGCTCGGCGCCGCGCGCGTCGTCGCGTTGACCCTGGAGATCGGCCGGTTGTCCGGCGTGGTCGCCGACTCGGTCCGGTTCTGCTTCGAACTCTGCGCCGAGGGCACCACCCTCGAAGGCGCCCGCCTCGACATCGTGGACGTGCCGGGCCTGGCGCACTGCCAGGACTGCGGTCGTGACCTGGAGCTCGCCGACCTGATCCCGCTCTGCGGCTGCGGCAGCACCAACCTGGACATCGTCAGCGGGCAGCAGCTCGTGATCAAACAGGTGGAGGTGGTCTGAGATGTGCGCGACCTGTGGCTGCGTCGACGGCGCCCAACCCAGCCTCACCGACCTCGGCACCGGCCAGGTCACCTCGCTCGCGGCTCATGATCACGTTCATCCGCATGACCATCCCCATCCAGCCAGCCGCACGATCGTGCTGGAGCAGGAGGTGCTGTCGAAGAACAACCTGCTGGCGGAGCGGAACCGGGACTGGTTCCTCGAGCATCGGATCGCCGCGCTGAACTTGATGAGCTCGCCCGGCGCCGGCAAGACCACGCTGCTGGAGCGGACCATCCGCGATCTCGACGGCGAGCTGCCGATCTCGGTCATCGAGGGCGACCAGGAGACCCTGCTGGACGCCGAGCGGATCCGCGCCACGAAGTGCCGGGTCGTGCAGATCAACACCGGCAGCGGCTGCCACCTCGACGCCGACATGCTGGCCCGCGGCCTGGCCAGCCTCGATCCGCCGGATGAGTCGGTGGTGATGATCGAGAACGTGGGCAACCTGGTCTGCCCGGCCCTGTTCGACCTGGGGGAAGGCGCCCGGGTGGTGATCATGTCGGTGACCGAGGGGCAGGACAAACCGCTCAAGTACCCGCACATGTTCCGATCCGCGCAGCTGATGATTCTGAACAAGATCGATCTCAGCCCGTACGTCCAGTTCGACGCCGCCGAGTGTGTCGCGAACGCACGCGTGGTGAATCCGGGGTTGGAGGTGCTGGAGGTGTCGGCGACTCGGGGTGACGGCATGGATGCCTGGTACGCGTGGCTCCGTCAAGCCCGGCTGTGACGGCGGTTCGTTAAGTAACAGGCGCCAACTACGCAACAAAACGCCGTCGTGGGCAGTGTTGCGCTATAGGGATGGCGGCTGCCGCCTTCTAACCTGGAGACTGCCAGCACTACGTCCCGATGGAGGTCCGCCTTGACGTTCGCCCCTGCCCGCCCCGACCTTG
>CAZCEE010000424.1:0-2245 GCA_964497165.1 uncultured Schumannella sp.
CGCTCCCACGTGAAGTCGCGGTCCTCGCGGCCGAAGTGGCCGTACGCGGCCGTCTTCTGGTAGATCGGCCTGCGCAGGTCCAGATCGCGAAGGATCGCGGCCGGACGCAGGTCGAAGTGATCACGTACAAGCTGCTCGATCCGCGACTGCGTCAGGCCCTCGGCTTCCGTGCCGAAGGTGTCGACGAGGACGGAAAGCGGATGCGCGACTCCGATCGCGTAGGCGACCTGGATCTGGCAGCGCTCGGCGATCCCGGCGGCGACGACGTTCTTCGCCACGTAACGGACCGCGTACGCCGCAGAGCGGTCGACCTTCGTCGGGTCTTTGCCCGAGAAGGCACCGCCGCCGTGCGGCGCGGCACCGCCGTAGGTGTCGACGATGATCTTGCGGCCGGTCAGTCCGGCGTCGCCGTGCGGACCACCGATCTCGAATCGGCCGGTCGGGTTGATGAGCACGCGCGCGTCGGTCGACGGCAGGTCGACGAGGTCGAGTACCGGGCGGATGACGAGTCGTTCCACCTCCGCGCGCAGAGTCGCGGTGTCGACATCCGGCGAGTGCTGCGTCGACACGACGACCGTCTCGACGCTCGCCGGGGTGGTGCCGTCGTAGCCGATCGTCACCTGGGTCTTGCCGTCGGGGCGCAGGAAGTCGACGATGCCCTCGTGCCGCACCAGGGCGAGCCGCTCAGACATGCGGTGGGCGAGCCAGATCGGCAGCGGCATGAGCACCGCGGTCTCGTTCGTGGCGTAGCCGAACATGATGCCCTGATCGCCGGCGCCCTGGCGGTCGAGGTCGTCGACACTCGTGCCCTCGCGCGCCTCGTAGGCGTGGTCGACCCCCTGCGCGATGTCGGGCGACTGGCCACCGATCGAGATCTCGACGCCACAGGAGCGACCGTCGAACCAGACGTCGGACCCGGTGTAGCCGATATCGGTGATCGTTTTGCGCACGATGCCGGGGATGTCGACGTAACTCGACGTCGTCACCTCGCCGGCGACGTGAACGAGCCCTGTGGTGACGAGCGTTTCGACGGCGACGCGTGCCGCCGGGTCGACGGTCAGCATCGCGTCGAGGATCGAGTCGCTGACCTGATCGCAGATCTTGTCGGGGTGACCCTCGGTGACCGACTCAGAGGTGAACAGGCGAAGGCTCAGCGGGTGCTCCGAAGGAACTAGGGGACGATGAGGTCCAGGATGCGGTGGGCGATCTCGGACTTGGAGCCCGACGCCTCGGTCACTCTATCGCCGCCACCTGTCACGACGACGACGGCGTTGTCGGGAGTGCCGAAACCTTCGGTCCACCCGACCCTGTTGAGGACGAGCAGGTCGACGCCCTTGCGCGCCGCCTTCGCCCGGCCCAGCTCGAGCAGGGCATCCGGGTCGGCTTCGGTCTCGGCCGCGAAGCCGATCATCGTCTGCCCGGGTCGCCGGGCTTCGGTCAGTTCGCGCAGGATGTCGGGATTGCGCACGAGCCGCAGGTCGAGCACGTCGCCCTGGGTCTCTTTCTTGATCTTGCCCTCGGCGACGGTCTCGGGTCGGTAGTCGGCGACTGCGGCCGCCATCACCACGACATCCGCCGTCTTCGCCTCTTCGAGCGCCGCTTCGCGCAGCTCGGCGGTCGTCGACACATGCCGCACCGTCAGCCCGGCGGGCTCGGTCAACACGCCATCGTCGATGTTGGCGACGACGAGCACCACGTCGGCCCCGCGTTCGGCGGCCGCGCGCGCGATCGCGACGCCCTGCCGCCCGCTCGATCGGTTGCCGATGAAGCGCACCGGGTCGAGCGGTTCGCGCGTGCCGCCCGCGGTGACGAGGATGCGGCGTCCGGCGAGGTCGCGCGGGCCGACTACCGCGAGTGCGGCGGCGACGATCTCGTCGGGCTCGACCATGCGGCCCACCCCGCTGTCGGTGCCGGTGAGTTGCCCCGAGGCCGGGCCCGCGACGTGAATGCCGCGCTCGCGGAGCGTCGCAATGTTGGCCACCGTCGCGGGGTTGTTCCACATCTCGGTATGCATTGCCGGCGCGACGACGAGAGGGGCCGTGCTCGCCAGGATCGTGTTGCCCAGCAGGTCGTCGGCGGAACCCGTGGCGATCTTCGCGATCGTGTTCGCGGTCGCCGGGGCGACGATGATGAGGTCGGCGGCCTGCCCGATCGCGACGTGGCGCACCTCGGCGACGCCCTCGTAGAGGTCGCTGTGCACGAGATTGCGGCTGATCGCCTCGAGCGTCGGACGCCCGACGAATCG
>CAZCEE010000425.1:0-2242 GCA_964497165.1 uncultured Schumannella sp.
CGTACACGCATCGCAACGTGATCGCATTCAAGTACGGCGACGAGCCTGACGACATCGAGGACCTCAAAGTCCTGTCCGAGGAGTATGCAATGCTGCGTACTCATCTGCGCAAGCCGGTCGTCACCGCCCTGGTGGGCGAGACCATGGATTTCGACGCCGCCAGCTTCCCGCACCGGATGTGGAGCAAGCTCGATGCGGAAGTCAGGTTCGCGCGGCACTATCCGATACGAAGAACGTACGACCTGCGCAACTGGTACCGGGACAAGATGAAGCTCCCCTTCGATCAATGGGCCGCAGCCATGGAACGCAGCGAAGACTCCGCCTGGTGGTGCGTGCTGCAGACGTTCGGCAAGGGGATCGAGAGCAGCGAGGCATCGTTCTGGAGATTTCCCACCTCTGCCGAGCTGAGCGCGATGATGCACATCGCGGTCGCCAACGGGGCGCGAGGCATCATCGGCTACGCGCTACAGGATCATGACAAGCATCTGCAGGGGCTGGTCGATGCACAGCTGCAGCCCACGGTCGCGCGCGACGGCTCGGTGCCGCTGGCTGAGTACCGGCGCTTCGGAGCCATCGTGCGGGAGCACGCGGCGCTGTTGTCCCGGCACAAGCGAGCAGAGCTCGGCGTCAGTGTGGACAGCGGGGACATCGTGGCGGTGCCGCGCGTCGATCCGAAGGACAAGACGAGATACGTGTACGTCGTCAACAAGAATACGGAGCAACGGGTGGAGGCAACTATCAGCGTCCAGCTTCCTGCAGCCTCCGCCATAGACCTCTACACCGGTTCAACTGCGGCAGCCGAGGCGCGGGCAGCCGGCACGACGACCTTCACGCTGCAGTTGCAGCCCGGAGAAGGGCAGCTCTGGCGGCTGCATTCCGGGAACGGAACATGAGAATCGTATTCTTCGCCAATACGGACTGGTATCTCTACAACTTCCGCCTGGCGCTGGCCCGCGAGCTCGCGGCTCGCGGCGCCGAGATCGTGATGGTGTCGCCCGCGGGATCGTACGGTGAGCGGCTCGAGCAGGCAGGCTTCAAGTGGATTCCGATCCGCATGAACCGGCGTGGGTTGAATCCGCTGGAAGAGATCGGTGTCGTCAGGGAGATCTACCGCATCTATCGTCGTGTGCGACCCGACCTCGTGCACCATTTCACCATCAAGCCCGTCGTCTACGGCGCGATCGCTGCGCGATTTGTGGGTGTGCGGGCAGTCGTCAACGCGATCGCCGGCCTGGGTTATGTGTTTTCGAGTGATGCGCTGCGCGCCACCCTCCTGCGACCTTTCGTCCGCCGCTTTCTGCGCAGCGCACTGAACGGCGATTTCACGCGCGTCATCGTGCAGAACGCCGATGATCGGGCCGAGCTGCTGGCGCACAACCTGGTCGGGGATGCGGCCATCCGGCTGATCCGCGGCTCGGGAGTGAATACCAGCCTGTACACGCCCCGGCCTGCACACGCAGGTCACGAACCGCCGCGCGTGCTGCTTGCCACGAGGCTGCTCCGGGACAAGGGTGTCGCCGAATTCGTCGAGGCCGCCGACATCGTGCGGCGTTCAGGGCGCTCTGCAGTGTTCCTGATGGCGGGGGCGCCCGATCCGGGGAACCCGAGCGCAGTCTCCGCGGAAGAAATCGGCGAGTGGCATCGGCACGGCCTGGTGGTGGCGCTGGGTCATGTCGAGAACATGTCGGAGTTGCTGGGCAGCGTCGACATCGTCGTCCTGCCTTCGTACCGGGAAGGCGTGCCGCGCATCCTCATCGAGGCCGCGTCGGCCGGTCTGCCTGTCATCGCAACCGATGTGCCCGGCTGTCGAGAGATCGTCGAGCATGGCGTCAACGGGTTGCTGGTGCCACCGAGGAACGCGGATGCGCTTGCCGCTGCGATCGCCAAGCTGCTCGCCGATCCGCGCCTGTGCAAGCAGATGGGCAGTCGTGGGCGCGACAAGGTCGTCGCGGAATTCGATGAGCGCATCGTCATACGCAGGACGATCGATGTATACGAAGAGCTATCGCCGCACGCGGCGCTGTTGCTCGCGGATGCGAAGGCCGCCGGAAAGCTGCAGATTTGTGACGGCGGGTGCGGGTCGCCGCAGGCGGTCACCCTGCGGCGTTGAGCGGATGGCTTGCAGCGGCCAGCCCGCTACACGGGATCGTCATACGACTCGACTACGCTCCCCCGTCTGCCCGTACTTCGGGTCCCCCTGGCGAGGCGAGCATGCAAGCGAATGCAGAAGAGGCGCATACCG
>CAZCEE010000426.1:0-2232 GCA_964497165.1 uncultured Schumannella sp.
TGAACTTCTCGGTCGTGAGTCGCGCGAGCCGCGCGGCGTCGTACAGATGCGTGGTGTGCTCGACCAGCTCGCTCCAGCTCGCGGCCGGATGAATGTTCACCTCGATGACGCCGGGATCGGGCGTCACGCGCAAGGCGACGAGGCGCGGATCACGCGGCGGCTCGTAGCCCTCCAGAATCACCGGTAGCGACAGTGCCTGCGATGCGCTTTCAACCGCCGCGACGAGCTCGAGATAGCTTTCCAGATCGTCTGTCGGCGGCATGAAGATGTACAGCACGCCGTTGCGAGGCTCGGCGCACATCGCCGTGCGCGTGATCGCCGCAGCGGATGTGTCGATGGCGACAGGTTTGCTCGCCGCCCTGCCGCCATTCGATCGCGCGCGAATCTCCGCGTGCAGCGGCAGAGGAGGGAACTGCTGCGTGGGATCGGGCGGATGGATGCGCGGATAATCCTCGGGCGCCAGATGCGGCAGCGAGTCGAGCGGCAGGCGGTAACCGATAGGAGAATCGCCGGGCAGCAGGTAACAGCGCTCGCGGCGCAAGGGCCATGGCCCGCTCCGCCACTGCTCGCCGGCGCTGTCGCGCCCGATCGGAAGCACGTAGCCGACTGCTTGCTCCAATCCCTGTCCGAAGAGGCGCGCCAGTCGCTTCGCCTCACCGGCGTCCTCGAGACGCGAATCGAGCGACTCCACGTTGGACGGCAAGCGTCGCTCGCGCCACTGGTAGTAGAAAGCGTCTTCGTACGCGGCGAACACGAACTGCGCCGGCAGTCCGAGTTGCGCAGCGACTTCCGCCAGAAAACGCTGCGCAGTCGCGTCCGTTACTGCGTAGTCGGTCTGCTCGTCCGCGATCAGGCTGTCGTCCTGCCAGATCGGCTCGCCGTCGCGACGCCAGAAGCAGTTGAGCGACCAGCGCGGCAGCGGCTCGCCCGGGTACCACTTGCCCTGTCCGAAGAGCACCAGGCCCTGCGGCGCGTATTTCTCGCGCAGCTGACTATAGAGCTGCGCAGCCAGGCGGCGCTTGTTCGGCCCGAGCGCCGCGGTGTTCCATTCCGCGCCGTCCGGATCGTCGAGCGACACGAAGGTCGGCTCGCCGCCCCTGGTGAGGCGCACGTCGCCCGCGGCGAGGTCGGCGTCGATGTCGTGTCCCAGCTGCTCGATCTCGCTCCACTGCGGTTCGGTGTACGGCTTGGTGACGCGGGGCGCCTCCCACACCCTCTCCACTTTCATCGTGTGAACGAACTCGGCCTTGCACTCCTCGACGGCGCCGGTCACCGGAGCGGCGGATCCCGGCTCCGACGTGCACGCGAGCGGAATGTGTCCTTCGCCCGCAAGCAGCCCGGAGGTCGGATCGAGGCCGATCCAGCCGGCGCCCGGCAGGTAGACCTCGCACCAGGCGTGCAGGTCGGTGAAATCCGCGCTCGGGCCTGACGGCCCGTCGAGGGATTTCACGTCCGCCGTGAGCTGGATCAGGTAGCCGGAAACGAAGCGCGCCGCGAGTCCCAGGTGCCGCAGCAGTTGCACCAGCAACCAGCCCGAGTCGCGGCACGATCCCGAGCCTCTGGCCAGGGTCTCTTCCGGGGTCTGTACGCCCGGTTCCATGCGAATGAGATAGCGCACGTCGCGCGCCAGGCGGCCGTTGATCTCGACCAGCAGGTCCATGGTCGGCGCGGACTGGCGCGGAATCGACGCGAGATAGTCGGCGAACGCCGGCGTAACGGGCGCCTTCACCCGATACGGTGCCAGCCCCGCCTGCTCGCTCGCTTCGTACTCGAACGGAAACTTCTCCGCGTGCGGCTCGAGGAAAAAGTCGAACGGGTTGAACACGGCCATCTCGGCGACGAGATCGACCTCGATGCGCAGCTGCTGCGTCTTTTCCGGGAAAACCAGCCGCGCCAGGTAGTTCGACTGCGGATCCTGCTGCCAGTTGACGAAATGCTGCGCCGGCTCGACCCGCAGCGAATAGGAAAGAATGCGCGTCCGGCAGTGCGGGGTCGGCCGCAGGCGCACGATCTGCGGGCCCAGACCTATGCGGCGGTCGTACTGGTAGCGAGTGACATGGTTGAGCGCGACATGGATCGACACCGCCGCATTATAGCGACGGCCCGCAACAAGTCCCGCGCACCAATTTGCGCCGGCGCCTGCCCCATTTGCTGGCAACAGCCCTGTTGGGTGCTCTTGTTTGCTGCGCTGGCTCGCGCGCTGGTATGGTCAGGCGGCGCCAGAACGAACTG
>CAZCEE010000427.1:0-2218 GCA_964497165.1 uncultured Schumannella sp.
CCCTGATGCTCCTGGTGGCAGGTTGCGCAATAGAGACCGCCTGCGATTACATCATCCATCGGGAACGCGATGCTCTGCGCGCGAGCCGATTGCGGCGCAGTCGACCCCGCAGCGATTTTCGTCAGGCGCTTGGTGCTTTGCTTCAGCACTTCGGTCGAAGCGCTGTGCGCGTTGAAGGCTGTGTCCGGCATTTTGTGGCAGGTAAGGCAAGCCTTGCTGTCGGCGAGCGGATCGGCGGCGACGAGGCCGTGAATCCAGCTCAGTTTATTGTTGCCGCTCTTGGTATGGCAGGCGCTGCAATTTTCGATCGCGCCGTGACCGCTCGTCAGCGGCCCCGGCATCAGTAATTGCGTGCCCTTAGAGAGATTGAAGGCCGAGACTAGGCAGACGACAGTCACGAGCGCCAGCAGCACCGCGAGATGGTCGCGCCGGGAGCCGGAGGGTGCCTGCCTCTCGGCCTTCGGCGGTCGAACCGATTTGAGTCGTCCCGGCCGCCACATCACCAGACACCCGATGAAAAGGCATAGACGACGAGGACGTGTAGTACCGTCAGCACGATCAGCGCATAGGTGACGGGCACATGCACGAACAGCCAGCCCCTGGTAAGTCCGAGAGAGACATACGCGAAATCGAGCCGGTCCTTTTCGACCACCAGGTTCTTGATGAAAGCTAGCTTCTCCTGGCTCTGCTGGTCGACATAGCGCGACAGGTTGTCGATAGCGTCGGTCAGCCGCTTGAGCGGGCGCTGCGAGCCGATGAGATGGGCGGTGAAATTGCGCTGCCCCTGGAAAAAGTCCTCCAGGTGGGTGGTGTAGAGGTCCGTGATCCAGGCGTCATAGGGCAGCCCCGGTAAATTGATCGCAGCGGCGAGCGGATCGGTCTCGGCGACGGTGCGGAGGAATGCAAGCTCCAGCTCGGCGCGGAGGGTCGGGATGCGATCATAGCTGACACTGTCGTCGATCAGGCGCTTCGCCTGCAGCGACCATGTGAGATAGGTGCCCAAAATGCCACTCAGCGTCACCAGCACAAAACCCGTCCACAGCGCCCATTCGAAGCCGGTGTCCGGCAGAGAGAAATCCGAATGAGAGATGAAGGCGGCGATCACCAGATAGCCGACAAAAATATGGATCTTCCGCCAGCGCGTGGCTGATTTCGGCGACAGGCCGGCCGTTTTGGCGATGTGGAAAGAGACCTGCATGGCCATGCCGCCGGCCAGCACCCAGCCATCAAGATAGCGCGGGTCGCGGAGCCCGTTGGCGTAGATCCAGACGAGCCAGAACAGGCCGCCGGATATGGCCGCGATCAGAAGGCCCCGGACTGTCCGGCTGATGAGATATCCCGCCCAGCCCGGACCGCGTCCGCCGATTGAGGCGTCATACGCGCGCGATCTCACGGCGTCCCCCTAGAATCACCCATGCAGTGGTTTTTCAATTGACCGCCCCGGCTTTTCTCGCCGTGCCCTTGAACTTGTCCGATCCGGGAATCAGGCTGTCGAGCCCAGCCATGGTGCTGCCGTCATACTTCTCGGTGATGCTCGCGAGCAGCGTGGAGACGCCGTCGGCAGCAACCGTCAGAGAGCGGTCATTGTTCAACCTCAGCCCTGCCGAATGGGCAAATTCGAGCATCTTCGCGATTTCCGGCACGTTCGGCGCCGCTTTCGCCGCAGCGGCGAGTTGCTTGCGCGCCCGGTCGACGCGCGTTGCCATTGCAAAGGCGTATGCTCTTCTCACCGTCGCCTTTCCGATCGCGCGCAATCCAGTCTCAAGCTCGACGCCGAGCCCGACAACATAGAGCATGCGCTTGCGCGCGGCGCCTGCGGCGACGTTTTCCTTGCCTTTGGAATACCAGGTGTTGTGCCGCACTTCCCCCTGCGACCAGGACACCAGCTCGAAGGAGCTGCCGGCCTTGTGGCCACCCTTGTTCACCAGATCCTCTTGCGGCACGACATGGCAGCTGTAACAGTTCTTCGCCAGCTGGTAGAGCAAGCGCGGCCTGATCATCCCCTTAGAAACGGCGAGCTTCCAGCGCGCCTCCTCCTCGGCCTTGGTCTCGGTCTTTGCTGTCTTGCCGCTGAACCCGCTGTGGACCTTGATCCAATCCTGGCCGGCGCTGTGGCAGGATTCGCAGGAGATACCTGAGATTGCCTCCTCCTTGTTGTTCTTCTGCTGCACCGTGAAATGGCAATTCAGGCACAAGCTCTCCGACTTGATGCGCCGCA
>CAZCEE010000428.1:0-2215 GCA_964497165.1 uncultured Schumannella sp.
CCCGCAGCCGAAGCAGTGGTAAAAGCCGACCTGGGGTCGCACGTGGAAGCTCGGGCTGCGCTCCTCGTGGAACGGGCAGAGCCCCTTCATCGAGCCGACGCCAGCGCTCTTCAGCGTCACGAAGTCGCCGACGATATCGGCGATGTTGGTGCGCGACCTGACTTCGTCGATATCGCTTCGACGAATCAGACCTGGCATGCAGTGATTCTAGGTTTCAGCGGCCAGCACCGCTCGAATGCGTTCGGTGTCGGCGGAGAGCGCCGCGACGAGGGTGTCGACTCCGGCGAACTTGACCATCGGGCGGAGGTACTCGACGAAGTCGAGCTCGATCACCTTCCCGTAGGCGTCGACCGCGGCGTCGAGCAGGTGGGCTTCGGTGCGCCGCGCCGGGATGCCGTCGAACGTCGGGTTGTTGCCGATCGAGACCGCAGCGCCGTGGCGGACGCCGTCGATCCACGCCCAGGCGGCATAGACACCGTCGGCGGGGAGGAATCCTTCCATCGCAGGATCGAGGTTCGCCGTCGGAAAGCCGATCTCGCGCCCGATCGCGTCGCCGTGCACGACGGTCGACCGAACGCGCGGGTAGCGGCCGAGCAGCTTCGCCGCCTCCCGCACTTCCCCCGCTGTGAGGTGTTCCCGGATGTTCGTCGACGACACCCGGCGCCCGTCGACGAGCACGTCCTCGAGCAGCACGACCTCGAAGCCGTAGACCCTTCCGTGCTCGCGCATCGAGTCGATACGGCCTTCGCCACGATGCCCGAAACGGAAGTCGGTGCCGACCAGCACCAGACGCGTGTTGAGGGCGTCATGAAGGATGCGCTCGGCGAAGGTGATGGGCGCGAGTTCGCTCAGCTCCTGGTTGAACTCCAGAACGAGAGTCGCCGCCACGTCGGACTCGGCGAGAAGGGCCGCTCGCTGATCGTTCGAGACGAGCGCTTCGGGGCAGTCATCCGGCCGCAGAAGCGCGAACGGATGGCGGTCGAAGGTCGCGACGACCGGGAGCAACCCGCGATCGGCGGCCAGCGAGCTCAACTGCGTGAGCACCCCGCGATGTCCGAGGTGCACCCCGTCGAACTTGCCGACTGTGACGGCGCTCGGCCGGAAGTCGGACGGTACTTCGCCCAACCCGTTGAAAAGCAGCATCAGTGCACGCTCTCGACGACGGTCACGCGGTGCCCACGCCACAGATAGAGCAGCCCGATGACCGGGAGCAGGAGCGGAACGCACAGGTATCCGGCCCCGTACGCACTCCAGACGGTCGCCTCCCGCCCGAACGGGTCGACGCTGTCGAGACCGAGCACGACGGGGGCGGCGACGCTCAGCGTGCCGATCACGAGCACGCCGACGAGTTCGAACGCGATCGTCACCCAGGCGATCGTCATCCAGCGCAGCGCGAGCGCGAGGGTTGCGAGGAGGTAGACGACCGCGGCGAGCGCCGAGAGCGAGAAGGCGATCGGCGCCTCGTCGAAGCGATCGACGATCTGGAACACGCTGCGCCCGGTCGCGGCGACGGCGAGCACGGCGTAGACGGCGACGAGAATGCGGCCGGGGCCGGCGAGACGACGGGTGGACATCCGTTTCAGACTAGGGCCAGCGCGCAGAGCTAGCTGGATGCTCAGGCGAGCTGGACTGTCCAGATCTGGTTCATGCGGTACGCCATCACGGCGATCGCGAGCGCGGCGACGCCGAGCACGACGGTGCTCCACCGCGACCTGTCGGTGAGTGCCCAGGCGATCGCGGCGGGCGGCATGAGGCACGCCGTCGCGAGGTACACCCAGAACTCGCCGAGGTTGCCGGTCGGGTGGTTGCCGGTGGCCGGCGCGATGAGCGCGATGACGACCTGCGCGAGAAGGAGCACCTCGACGAGGGCCACGGCGAGGATGGTGAGATCGGCCGGTTTGCGACCGACGAGTCCGAGCACGACGCACAACACGCCCACCAGCGTCGCAACTCCGATCAGGACGATCGTGAAACCGTCGATCAAGACAACACCTCCGAGGTGGGGAAGTTGACGAGCACGCGCGACACCCCGGCCTTCACCGAGACCAGACCGACGAGCTGATCTCCGGGTCCGAGCGCCGCGACGACGGGAGCGTCTGCGGCGGCTACCGGGACGCGCTTGCCCTGGCTGAGCGCGAGGACCGCGTCGGCGTCGAGCTCGGCGACCGGGAACAGCTTTCGGGCGACCGCCGCGGGGGCGAGCAGCGCGTACCAC
>CAZCEE010000429.1:0-2198 GCA_964497165.1 uncultured Schumannella sp.
ATATCATCATTCGTCAGGTTGGTAATCGTTTCCACCCCGGTGCGAATGTCGGACGTGGCAACGATGACACCCTCTTCGCCCTCGCGGCGGGTGCGGTGCAGTTCGGTGCGAAGGGCCGCCGCAAGGTCGTCAACATCGTTCCGGCGGGCTGACGCCCGCTCCACAGGTTTTTCGGCGAGGGCGGACTTCGGTCCGCCCTTCGTCACGTTTACGGCCAGAACCGCGAGCGACAACAGCAAGAAGGAGGGTGACCGGATGACGACGTTCGTCGACCAGGTGACTCTTCACTTGCGCGCCGGCCATGGCGGCCACGGCTGCGTGTCGGTGCGTCGCGAGAAGTTCAAGCCGCTCGCCGGGCCTGACGGCGGCAACGGCGGCCACGGCGGCGACATCACACTCGTCGCCGACCCGCAGGTCACGACGCTGCTGAGCTACCACCGCGGCCCGCACCGTTCGAGCGGCAACGGCGGCCCCGGCATGGGTGACCACCGCTCCGGCGCGAGCGGCGAGGGTCTCGAGTTGGCCGTCCCCGTCGGAACTGTCGTCTCGTCTGCCGAGGGCGAGACGCTCGTCGACCTCGACGAACCGGGGATGCGCCTCATCGTCGCCCCCGGCGGCCAGGGTGGTCTCGGCAACGCCGCCCTCGCGACCACGAAGCGCAAGGCCCCCGGGTTCGCGCTGCTCGGCACTCCCGGCTGGGAGGGCGATGTCGTCCTCGAGCTGAAGACGGTGGCGGATGTCGCGCTCGTCGGGTTCCCGAGTGCGGGCAAGTCGAGCCTCATCGCCGCGATGTCGGCCGCGCGGCCGAAGATCGCCGACTACCCGTTCACGACCCTGCACCCGAACCTCGGTGTCGTCGAGGCGGGGTCGTCGCGCTACACCGTCGCCGACGTTCCGGGACTCATCGAGGGTGCGAGCGAAGGCAAGGGCCTCGGGCTCGAGTTCTTGCGTCACGTCGAACGCTGCGCTGCCCTGTTGCATGTGATCGACTGCGCGACCCTCGAATCCGGGCGCGATCCGCTCACCGACCTCGACGTCATCCTCGGCGAACTCGCCGCCTACCCGGTGCCCGACGGGCAGGTGCCGCTCGTCGAGCGCCCGCAGATCGTCGCGCTCAACAAGATCGACGTGCCTGACGCGCGTGACCTCGCCGAGATGGTGAAGCCGATGCTTGAGGAGCGCGGCTACCGCGTGTTCGAGATCTCCGCCGTGAGCCGGGCCGGGCTGCGGGAGCTGTCGTTCGCGCTTGCCGAGCTGGTGGATGCCGACCGCGCCGCGCGCATCGCCGCCGCCGCGATCAAGCCCCGCATCATCCTGCGTCCGAAAGCGATCGATGAGGTCGAGTTCACGATCCGGGTCGAAGGCGGCACCGAGACGCTCTACCGGGTGCTCGGCGCGAAGCCGGAGCGTTGGGTGCAGCAGACCGACTTCAACAACGAGGAGGCCGTCGGCTTCCTGGCCGACCGACTCGCGAAGCTCGGCATCGAGGAGGCGCTCTTCGCCCACGGTGCCGTGCCCGGGTCGGCGGTCGTCATCGGCGCGGGCGACTCGCGCGTCTTCGACTGGGAGCCGACGCTCACCTCTGCGGCGGAGCTCATCACCAGCCCGCGCGGCACCGACGCCCGGTTTGACGACAACCGTCGCCGCACGAGCACCGGACGTCGCGAGGAGTACAAGGAGCGGATGGACGCCAAAGCCGCCGCTCGCGCCGAACTCGAAGCCGAGCGTGGCGCAGGCATCTGGGATACGGATTCGGAAGTTCGGGAGGGCGAGTGACGCGGGACGCGGTACTCGGTGCACGGCGCATCGTCGTGAAGGTCGGTTCGTCGAGCGTCAGCGGCGCCAACACCGGCCAGATCGATCCGCTCGTCGATGCCCTCGTCGCGACCTACCAGCGCGGCGTCGAGGTCGTGCTCGTCTCGTCGGGCGCCATCGCGAGTGCCATCGCGTCGCTCAAGCTCGACGGCCGCCCGCAGGATCTCGCGACCCAACAGGCCGCGGCCGCGGTCGGGCAGAACGTGCTCATGTGGCGGTACCAGACCTCACTGGACCGCTACGGCATCCTCGCCGGGCAGGTGCTGCTCACCGCGGGCGACCTCGAGAATCCGACCCACCGGTCGAACGCGCAACGCGCGATGGAACGCCTGCTCGACTTGCGCATCCTGCCGATCGTCAACGAGAACGACACCGTTGCGACC
>CAZCEE010000430.1:0-2197 GCA_964497165.1 uncultured Schumannella sp.
CGCCGGGATTCACGGGACAGTTCGTGCTCGACACGACGGTGACCGCGGATACCGTCGCGATCGCGCTGACGAGGCCACTCCCGAGCGGCGCAACGGTGTTCGTGCGGGCGAGTGCGCGAACGACCGGCGGCGATCTCGTCTTCTCTCCATCCGCCGAACGGGTGGTACCACCTTGGCTGACCCTCATCTCGCCGAACGACCTGAACGGATCGACGCTCGAGACGCAGCGCCCGCGCTTCACTTGGCGAAGTGCCGGGATCAGCGAGCCCCCGGGTCCCTGGTTGTACGATCTGCAGATTCGAAACGTCGGGTCCGGGCAGATTCTGTTCTATTCGAATCTGTCGGACACGAGCTTTATTCCCCCCGTTGGCACCGACGGGTTGCCGCTCGAGTTCAACACATCGTACCGCTGGTCAGTGACCGCGCGGATTTCCTCCGGCGAGTCGGTGACGGTCATGAGCCGAAGCTCGTTCGTTATCGTGAACCCGACCATCCCGCTCGCGACACTGCTGTATCAGAACTTCCCGAATCCGTTCCCGACCGCGACGTCCACCTCCACGTGCGTCTGGTTCGATCTCAGCACGCCAGCAATCGTCAGCCTCGACGTATTCGACCTCAGCGGCCGTCACGTCGTGACCATCGTTCCGGGGCAATCGGGCATTCGCACCTTCCCGGCGGGCCGCCACGGCCGCGTTGCGGCGGGATCGTCGCCCGCGGGGTGCAACGGCGACATCCAGTGGGATGGACGTGGGCGCGACGAAGGGTTCGTGCCGCCCGGTGTGTATCTGCTCCGGCTGCGTGCCGGTAGGTTGGAGTCGGTGAAGAAGATCGTGTTCCGGGGACACCCGTGAGACTGACGACGATCGGAACCGGAACCGCCGCGCCCTCGCCGGCACGAGTGTGCTCCGCGCAGTTCGTGGAGGCGCGGGGTGTCCGTCTACTTCTCGACTGCGGAAGCGGCGCCGTGCATCGCATGGCCCAATTGGGGATCGAGTGGATGGCGATCACCCATGTCGCGTTGACGCACTTCCACGCTGACCACACCAGCGACCTCGCGACGCTGTTCTTCGCCTGGCGGTACGGCGCGATCCCCTGGCGCCAGGCGGCCATCATCCTGCTCGGCCCTCCCGGCACGGCCGACGTCATCGCCCGCATCGATACGGCCTTCGGCGAGTCGTTCGGAACCCTCGGTTATCGGATCGAGGTTCGTGAGGTGGCCGAGGGAGAGCGCGTGGATCTCGAAGGCGGGGTGCACCTCGTTTCACGCAAGGTGCCCCACACGGCCGAGAGTGTTGCATATTCCATCCAGGCCGGAGCGACCCGGATCGTCTACACCGGCGATACGGGACGCGACCCCGCGCTCGGGGAGTGGGCCGCGGGCTGCGATTTGTTGCTGGCCGAGTGCTCGCTGCCCGAGACGATGAAGATGGCGACGCATCTGACGCCCGAGGACTGCGGTGAGCTGGCCGGCCTGGCCGGCGCCGGCACGCTGGTCCTCACGCATTTCTATCCGCCCGTCGAAGCCGTGGACATCCGCGCCCTCGTGGCAGAGCGCTACGCCGGTCCCGTGGTGCTCGCGTCCGACGGGTGGTCAACCGTGATCGAGGACAGGTAATGCTGGTCGTAATGCAGCACGGGGCGTCGCAGGCCGACGTCGATCGAGTCGTCCGCACCATCGAAGAGCTGGGCTATCAGGCGCGGCCGATGCCGGGCGCACAGCGCACCGCCGTGGGACTGGTCGGCAACGACGGGCGGGTCGACAGCTCACGCATCGAGGCGCTCCCGGGCGTTTCGCAGGTCATCCACGTCTCGCAGCCGTACAAGCAGGTGTCGCGCGAATGGCGCCCGGACGATACCGTCGTGCAGATCGCGCCCGGCGTGCGCGTCGGTGGCTCCGAGGTCGTCGTCATCGCCGGCCCCTGCTCCGTGGAGTCGGAACAGCAGATCCTCAACGCCGCGCGGGCGGTCGTGGCCGCGGGCGGGACGGCGCTTCGCGGAGGCGCGTTCAAGCCGCGCAGCTCCCCGTACACGTTCCAGGGGCTGGGCAAGAAGGGCCTCGAGCTGCTCGCGCTCGCGCGCCGGGAGACGGGGCTTCCGATCGTCACCGAGGCGATGGACGATGAGGGCGCGCACCTCGTCGCCGAGGTCGCCGACTGCATCCAGATCGGCGCCCGCAACATGCAGAACTATTCGCTGC
>CAZCEE010000431.1:0-2193 GCA_964497165.1 uncultured Schumannella sp.
GGGATAGAGCGTGCCCTGCACGAGGAAGTGCACATCATCCCCGACACGCTTCGCGGCCTCCTCGAAGACGTCGATGAACGTGTGCCCGATCGCGGTGCGCTTCCGCTCGGGATCCGAGACGCCGGCGAGTGCATCGAGAAACCGAGCCGACGCGTCTACCGTGATGAGGTCAATCCCGAGGTTGGCCCGGAACGTACGCTCGACCTGCTCGCGCTCATGCAGCCGCAGCAATCCTGTATCGACGAAGATGCAGGTGAGCCGGTTTCCGAGGGCCCGGTGCACCAGCGCGGCAGCGACCGCCGAATCGACGCCGCCGGACAGCCCGCAAATGACGCGCGAAGTTCCTGCGGTCGCCCGAATGCGCTCGACCGACCGCTCGACGAACGCTCCCGGGGTCCAGCTCGGCTCGGCGCCGCAGACGCGGAAGAGAAAGTTCGAGATCAGCTCGCCGCCCCGCGGCGTGTGCGCGACCTCCGGATGGAACTGGACGCCGTAGATCGGACGCGAATGATGACGAATCGCGGCAATCGGTGAGTTGGTGCTGTGGCCGACGACGTGATAATTCGGCGGCGGCCGATCGACGTAGTCGCCGTGACTCATCCAGACGGTCATCCCCTCCCCGGTCGCGAACCCGTCGAAGAGCCCGGCGGGCTCGTCGATGATGAGCTCGGCCCGGCCGTACTCGCGTCGTGACGCCGGCTTCACCTCACCGCCTTCGAGATGGACGATGATGTTCATGCCGTAGCAGATGCCGAGGATCGGGGCGATGTCCAGAATCCCCGGCTCCGCCGTCGGAACATCATCACCGTATATCGAGGCTGGGCCCCCGCTCAGAATGATTCCGCTCGGCTTCCACCGGCGGACGAAGTCGAGCGAGACCGTCGGCGGATGAATCTCCGAGTACACTCGCGCTTCGCGCACGCGGCGGGCGATGAGCTGGGTGAACTGCGAGCCGTAGTCGAGGATGAGGATCCGGTGGGTCATGTCGGCGATTCGGCGGAAAGCGGCGCGGCAGTGTGCGCCGGCAGGATCGTGGCGCTCGCACCCGGGGGGCGGCTCGTCAGCGCGTCCACTCGGCCGGATTCAGCTTGATGAACTCGACGCGTTTCGTTTCGAGATCGAGCAGGGCCGCTGACGGGGCACCAAACAGCCAACCGCACCCTTCTCCGGGGTTGACCATCAGTGCGTCGCCGCGGGTCTTCATTTCCTGCATGTGCGAGCACCCGTGGACGATGATCCCATGGGCGTGCACCGACAGACGTCCGACCTCTCCGACATCGTGTACGAGCAGGATGCGCTGGCCGCCGACTTCGACACTGTGCGGCGATTCGTACAGCTCGGTGCCGACACCCTTCGCGGCGTAGGCACGAAGTCCCTCGCGGTCGCCGTCATTGCGGCCGAACACGCCAGCGAGTGGAATGTTCGCGTCATGGATCGGCGCAAGCGAGAAGGGCGACGAATAGTCGCCGACGTGAAGGATCATCCCCGCTCCGGCGTCGACCATGCGCCTCACCAGCTCGGCAATTGCCGGCACGCGGTCATGGGTATCGCCCAGCAGCCCGACGAGCATCAGCCTTGCCTCCACTCCGGCACGAGTCGCTCCTGCCGAATGAGATCTTGATAGGACTCACGCGCCGAAATGACGGCGAACCGGTCTCCGTCGACCAGAACCTCCGCGGCGCGGGGACGGGAGTTGTAGTTCGAGGCCATCGAGTATCCGTAGGCCCCGGCGCTTCGAACGGCCATGAGGTCGCCCGGGAGCGCCGCGTCGACCTCCCGGTCGAGCGCGAGGAAGTCGCCGCTCTCGCACACTGGTCCCACGACATCCACGATTTCACGACCGCCACGTGGGGCCACCGCCTCGATTCGGTGGAATGCGTTGTAATGAGACGGCCGGAGCAGGTCGTTCATGCCCGCGTCCACCACGAGATAGTTCTTGCCACCGCTGTGTTTGCGGTCGATCACGCGGGTGAGGAGCGCTCCTGCATTGCCCACGAGATATCGCCCCGGTTCGACGATGAGCTCGAGTCCTGATTCCCCGGCGGCGGCGACCATGGCCGAGGCGAAGCCCTGGACGTTCGCCGCCGCCTCCGCGTCGTACGACACCGCCAGACCGCCGCCGACGTCGAGATACCGGAGCTCCGCGGCGCCGAATCCCTTCAGCGCGCTCGCGAGCGTCAGGAGCCGCTCGAC
>CAZCEE010000432.1:0-2183 GCA_964497165.1 uncultured Schumannella sp.
TGGTCACAAGCGGGCTCACTGTGCTCGTATTCCTGCTTCGGCATGATTTTAATGGGTATCGACGCCCTCGAACTAGGCGCGCCGGGCGCACGGTTCGCAGCGACGTCGCGCAAGAGCAGTGCGAACTACCGGTCGATGCTGCGTACGAGCACGAACGGCTCGGCATGGATGCAGCCCACCGTCGCCCCATAGAACTCGGCGTGCGCACGCAGCGCCCGCTCGTTGCGCGGGTGCGGATACTCCCGCAGCTCGGTGGCAAAGCAGGCGAACGCCTCCAGTTTGCGCTCGAGTGTCTCCGTCACGTCGACGAACCAGTTGGGAACGAACCAGTTCGTCGCTGCGGGAGTCCACTCGGTGCTCGACATCGGCGCGTATGTGAGCAGCCTTCGCACCGGCTGGCCCGGCGTCGGCCTCGATGCGACAGAAGTCGAGTCAAAAACCGCTCGGTGGTCCCGATTGACGTCGGGGTGCGGTGAATACACGACTTCCGGGCGGAACTCATGCACGTGTTCCTCGACGACAGCGTTCAGGTCGACATGGGGCACCATGTCGAGCCGCATGTCCGGGAAGTCGAGGTGAACGTACTCTGCGACCCCAAGGACCTGCGCAGCCTGGCGGGCCTCGCCATTCTTGCGTCGGCGAGTCTCCTCGTCGCCTGGGTACTGGCTCGAACTGCCGTCGGTGATGCAGACGACTCTCACAGCGTCCCCCCGCAGCGTGTGCACGGCGATCGTCCCGCCCATCCCGAGCACCTCGTCGTCGGGATGCGCGGCCATGACGAGCACGCGTGTCAACCGAGTCTCGCCCCCACGGGCAGCCGTTCGGCGGCTGTCTCGATCTCCTCGAGCAACAACGCCCCCTCCCCGCAGGCGACTACCGGTCCGCCCGCATCCGAGTCGATGATCGTTCCGGCGGCGGCTGGCGCCTCGAGCCCGATCGGCTTCGCCCGCCAGACGATCACCTTTTCGTCGCCGAGGTAGGTGAACGCGCCGGGGTACGGCCGCGTCTGGGCCCGCACCCAGTGGTATAGGTAGGGCGCCCGCGTCTCCCAGTCGATGATCCCGTCCGCCGGCGCACGCTTGGACCATACGCTCGCGCGGAGAGGATCCTGGGCCACCCGCGGGGCGTTCCCCGCGGCGAGCTGCGGCACGTACTCGCGGACCAGCTCCACGTGCGCGTCCGACACCTTCTCGTAGAGCGTCGTGGCTGTCTCGTCCGGAGCGATCGGCACCGCGACCTGACCGACGATGGGCCCGGAGTCCGCGGTAGGGCCGTCGATCTCGAACAACGTGACTCCGGTCGTGGCGAGGCCGCTCAGGATCGCCCACGGGATCGCTGCTCGCCCCCGGTGGCGCGGCAGCAGGGTCGGATGCATGCCGAAGACGCCGAGCGGGGCGACAGCGATTAGCTCCTCGCGGACGAGTTGTGACCATCCGACGACGAAGATCGCGTCAGGTGCCGCGCGGCGGATCGCCTCGATCGTGTCCGGCTGGTTCACATCAGTCGTCTTGATCAGCCCCGCGCCGACGGCTGCGGCGATGTCATCGAAGTTGCACTGGCCAGACCGGAGCGGGTCGACCGGGCCGGGCAGTGTCACGATCGCTGCGACGTCCGTTCCGACGTCGGCGCACGACTCGAGGCATCTCCGGCCGATCACGTCGAAGCTGACCCACACAGAGCGCATGGGGCACGACCCTAGTCGCTCGAAGTACGGCGGCCGGGCGGTTGAGCTATTGGACGGCAACTCGTCGATCACCTTTCGGTCGAGTATTTTCACTCGTGGCGTGAGGGTCATCACTGAAGCCATCGGCTCGCCCGAATTCCTGGCAGGTCTCGGCTGGGGCGGGATCGCCGCGGCAGTGGCGTTGCTGGTTGGGCTCTCCTGGCGGCGATGGCGAGAAGAACCGGCACCGGTGGCGGGGCTGGCAGCCGTTGTGGCGGGGGCTGTTGCTATGCCGATCGTGCGTTCCATAAGCTCCTACCTGTTGGTCGGACTCGGCCTGCTCGCCCTTGCCGGGCTCATCTTTCCGTGGACCCGAAGGGTCCCGCTCTTGCCTCTTCTCATGGCGCTCCCGGGCGCCTGGTTAGTAGGCCGATCCGACCTCCCCGAGTCGGGATGGCTGCTTTGGCTCGTCATCGGCGTGATTGCCTTGAGCGGTCCAGTGATCTCCTGGTTCGACGAG
>CAZCEE010000433.1:0-2179 GCA_964497165.1 uncultured Schumannella sp.
CCCCTTGCCGACGCTCGAGATGCGCGGGCGCGGCGTCATGACGTCGGAGGCGGTGTGATTGGAGAACACCAGCGTGCGCGCGAGCAGCGTCGCGGTGTCCTGGTCGAGCGACCCCTCCTTCGCCGACCGGCGCACCAGGCTGCGGAGTTCTTCAGCAGTGCGAGCGGCTGAGATCTCCTCCCTCGGTTCGATGCCGATGGCGCGCAGAATGGCGTTCGCGGTGCCGTTGAGCAACGCCACCGCCGGCCGGAACACCGTCGTGAACAGCGTCTGGAATGGGATGACGATCTTCGCCGTCTGGCGCGGCAGTGCGAGCGCGAAGTTCTTCGGCACCAGTTCGCCGATGATCATCGAGAGCAGGGTCGCGACCGCGACCGCGATGATCGTGGCGATGACGGGAACCGCACCTTCGGCGACCCCGATCGCGGTGAGGGGGGGGCGAAGAAACGAGCTGAATGCGGGCTCGAGCGTGTACCCGGTGAGAAGAGTCGTCAGGGTGATGCCGAGCTGCGCGCTCGACAGATGGGTCGAGGTGACCTTGAGTGCACGGATCGTCGCGCCGAGCCGCTTCTCGCCGCGCGCCTGGAGCGCCTCGAGTTCGGAGCGGTCGAGGTTGACGAGCGCAAACTCGCTCGCGACGAAAAATCCGGTGCCGATGGTCAGGAGAATGCCGACGATGAGCATGAGGATCTCGGTGCTCATCGGAGCGCTCCCGCCACCGGCGAGGGTCTATGAGGAGACGGAGGGTCGTCCATCAAGGAGAGTTACGTCCCTTTCGCAGCCGCTTTGGCTGCCTTCTTGGACTCCCGCACTTTCGTGAGGGAGGAAGCATCAACGATATCGGCAACCGACGAGAAGCTGCCGAGCTCCCCATATGAACCGGCGGCGGACTGCCAGTCGGCGGCGGTCAGGCCGTACTGCTTGCCGAGCAACGCGAGGAAGATCTTCGCCTTCTGCTCGCCGAACCCGGGGAGCGCTTTGAGCCGCGCGAGCACCGTCGCCCCGTCGGGCTCTCCGTCGGTCCAGATGCGTTCGGCATCGCCGCCCCATTCGGCAACGAGCGCCGCGCACAGCGCCTGCGTGCGCTCCGCCATCGACCCCGGAAACCGGTGAACGGCCGGCGTCTGCTTGAACACCTCGGCAAACCGCTCGGGGTCCTCCCCGGCGATCGCCGCCGCATCGAACGCCCCGAGCCGCTCGCGAATCTTCGCCGGCCCGGCGAACGCCGTCTCCATCGGAACCTGCTGATCCAGCAACATCCCGATGAGCAGCGCCAACGGCTCGGTCGAGAGCAGTTCGTCGGCGGCGGCGTCCCCCGTGATGTGCAGCTCAGCCATGCCAGGAGTTTAGGCGGGGTGGGTTTCGACACGCGCGCCGCAGGCGCGCTACTCAACCACCGAGTTCGTCGGTTGACGGGAGTCACGAGCGGGGTCCGGGGCGGGTGCGCGAGTCGATCGGGGTAGGGGTCCCCGCTCCTTCGGCTCGCGCGGCCGCCCCGGATCCCGCACCCCGAGCAACTACCAGCTCACCGGCAGCGCCTTACCTTCTTCGTAACCCGCAGCCGATTGGATGCCGACGACGGCGCGGTCGTGGAAGGAGCGCAGGTTGGGCGCGCCCGCGTAGGTGAACGACGACCGCACGCCCGAGGTGATCATGTCGAGGAGGTCTTCGACGCTCGGTCGGAGCGGGTCGAGGTAGATCGCCGACGACGAGATGCCTTCGGCGAACAGCTCTTTGCGGGCGAGTTCGTAGGGGTCGATCCCGCCGAACCGCTCGTGTACGGCCTTGGTGGACGCCATCCCCCAGCTCTGTTTGTACTGGCGGCCGTCGGCATCCGTTTCGATCTCGCCGGGTGATTCGAGCGTGCCGGCGAACCAGGAGCCGACCATGACGCTGGACGCCCCGGCGGCGAGGGCGAGGGCGACGTCGCGCGGGTAGCGCACGCCTCCGTCGGCCCAGACGTGTGCCCCGAGTTCGCGGGCGGCTTCAGTGGTTTCCAGTACTGCAGAGAATTGGGGTCGTCCGACGGCGGTCATCATGCGCGTCGTACACATCGCGCCGGGTCCGACGCCGACTTTGAGGATGTGTGCGCCTGCCGAGACGAGGTCGCGCACCCCGTCGGCGGTGACGATGTTGCCGGCGACGATGGGGATGCCGAGCTCGAGGCCGCGCACCGCTT
>CAZCEE010000434.1:0-2166 GCA_964497165.1 uncultured Schumannella sp.
GCTTCGCCGCGATCTTCGACATCGCCGGGGCACGGCCGCTGGGGCTGTTGCGGCGGCTCGCGACCCGACGCGGCACGATCGTGCTCGTCGGGGCGGAAGGCGGGGGGCGGATGCTGGGGCGTCTCGGGCGCAACCTGCAGGCTGCGCTGTGGTCGCCCTTCGTGTCGCAGCGGTTTGTCACTCTCGCGGCGAGCGACGACGGCCGGGATTTCGAGGAGCTGCGGAGGCACTTCGAGGCGGGCGATCTGCGCTCGCCGGTCGGTGCGACCTACTCCCTCGAGGACGCCCCCCGCGCCCTCGACGACCTCGCTGCGGGACGCATCCCGGGCAAGGCCGTCGTCATCCCCTAGCCCGCGGTTCGGTCCCGCTGCTGCGCTTGCAGGGCACGCTCCACGCCGGCGAGGTTCTCGATCACCAGGCGACGCAGGGCCGGGATGTTGGGGTGGGCGTCGAGCCAGGCGTTGGTGGCATCCACGAGCTCCTGTGAGGCGAGCGGCGCCGGGTAGAAGCCGAGGATGACGTACTCGGCGATCTTGTAGGAGCGTTCCTTCCAGATGCGGTCCAGCGCCTCGAAGTACGGCGCGACGAGTTGCTCGAGCGCAGCGGGGGAGTTGACGTGGTGGAAGCCCATCCCCGAGGAGCGCAGGATCACGTTCGGGATCGTCGCGTCGGTGAGCGCCGCATCCAGCGCCTTCTTCTTGTCGCCGGTCGCGCGCGCACGGGCCGCAGCCTGTTGGCCGTTCGCGGTCATGTCGTTGTCGAACTGCGCGACGATCTCGGTCTCGCCGGCTTCGCCGAGCAGCACGAGGCCTTCGAGCAGTTCCCACTGCAGGTCGGTGTCGATCTCGAGTCCGTCGAGCTTGACCGAGCCGTCGAGCAGCGCCTTCAGCGTCGCAGCGTGTGCAGGCGTCGACGGGATGTTGGTGAAGAACTTCACGAACTGGAACTGCGCGTCGCTTCCCGCTGCAGCCCCCCGAGCGAGATCCCAGAGCGCATCCCCGACCCGTTCGATCGTCGCGGCGCGCTTCTCGGGTGCGACGTAGAGCCGGGCGACCTGGGTGAGTTGGGTGAGCGACAGGCGGATGGTCGTCGACTCGGTCTCGGTCGCGATGTTGCCGAGCACCAGGTCGACGTAGTCGCTCGACGCGACTTCGGCGTCCCGGGTCGCGTCCCAGGCGGCACCCCAGACGAGCGCGCGGGCGAGCGGATTCTCGATGTCGGCGAGCTTGTCGATCGCGAACTCCCACGAGGCGTCGTCCATGCGGATCTTCGCGTAGGCGAGGTCGTCGTCGTTGAGCAGGATGAGCGCGGGGCGCTTCAGCCCCACGAGTTCCGCGACGTCAGTCGAGGCGTCCGCGTCGATATCGAGTTCGATGCGGTGGGTGCGCACCACCTTCGGCGACAGGTCACCCGCGACGCCGGTGTTCGGCGTGCCGTCGACGACGTCGTAGAACCCGATCGCGAGACGGTGCGGGCGGATCGTCGGCTGCTCGGCGATCGCGGTCTGGGTGATCTCGAACCGCGTGATGACCCCGGCGTCGTCGACCGACACGACCGGTTTGAGCGTGTTCACGCCCGCGGTCTCGAGCCACACCTGTGACCACGAGGTGAGTTCGCGGCCCGACGTGATCTCCAGCTCGCGCAGCAGGTCGACGAGTTCGGTGTTTCCGTACTCGTGCTTCTTGAAGTACGCCCCGACGCCGGCGAAGAACGCGTCGACCCCGACCCAGGCGGCGAGCTGTTTGAGCACCGAACCACCCTTCGCGTAGGTGATGCCGTCGAAGTTGACCTGCACGTCTTCGAGGTCGTTGATGGTCGCGACGATGGGGTGGGTCGACGGGAGCTGATCCTGCTTGTAAGCCCAGCTCTTCTCCATCGCCTGGAACGTCGCCCAGGCTTCGGTCCACTCGGTGGCTTCGGCGGTCGCGATCGTCGACGCCCATTCGGCGAACGACTCGTTGAGCCACAGGTCGTTCCACCACTTCATGGTCACCAGGTCGCCGAACCACATGTGCGCGAGTTCGTGCAGGATCGTGACGACCCGGCGTTCCTTGATCGCGTCGGTGACCTTCGACCGGAACACGTAGGTCTCGGTGAACGTCACCGCTCCCGCGTTCTCCATCGCGCCGGCGTTGAACTCGGGCACGAAGAGCTGGTCGTACTTCT
>CAZCEE010000435.1:0-2164 GCA_964497165.1 uncultured Schumannella sp.
CCTCGGTTCCTACGGCGTGCCCATCCGCGTGGTCGGCATCGCGGCGGGTGACGCCGCCGCGCTCAAGCTCGTGCGCAGCATCTTCATGAAGGGCCTCGCCGGTCTCGTCTTCGAAAGCCTCGCGGCAGCCGAGAAGATCGGCGCCTCCGCTGAGGTGCGCTCCCAGATCGCGAACGAGTTGGGACCCGACGGGGATGCCCTCGTGCAGCGGCTGCTCGACGGCACCCGGCAACACGCCGCCCGACGAGAACACGAGATGCGTGACGCCCGCGAGTTGCTCGACGACCTCGACACGCCGACCTGGATGACCGACGGCACGCTCGCGTGGCTCCACTCCCTCGCGACCGCGGGTTCCTAGGATGACCGCCATGGGCACAACGACCGCGTCGCGCACCGATCTGACGAAGATCCTCCGTGAGGCGATCGTTTCGGGAGAGTACGCACCGAACCAGCGCCTCATCGAAGCCGACCTCTCCGCCACCTACGGAGCGAGCCGCGCCGCCGTTCGCACGGCGCTGCTCGAACTCGCCGCTGAGGGTCTGGTCGACCGGCTGCCCAACCGCGGCTCGCGCGTGCGCGCCATCCCGCTCGCCGAGGCGATCGAGATCCTCGAGGTGCGCATCAGCCTCGAGGGGCTGTGCGCCGCGAAGGCGGCCGAGAACATCACGGATGCCGAGATCGCCGAGTTCACCCGGCTGCGAGCCGACATCCTGAGTGCGGCGCATTCCGACCTGTTCGAGTACTCACGCCTCAACCAGGTGCTCGATCGCCGCATCCGCGAGATCGCGAACCACCCGACGGCTGTCGGCATCCTCGAGCGGCTGCGCGCGCAGGGGGTGCGGCACCAGTTTCGGCTCGCGTTCTACCCCGGTCGCGCCGCCGTGTCGGCTCCCGAGCACGCGGCGATCATCGACGCGATCACCAGCCGGGATGCGGTGCGCGCGGAAGCCGAGACCCGCACCCACCTGGGCAGCGTCATCCAGGCCCTTCGCGCGATCGGCTGACCGCGTCGGCTCAGCACTGCCCTCATCAACGCAGGCCGAGGCGCCGCAGGTGGGTGTTCGCGAACCGACCCTCCGGGTCCAGCCGCTGAAACACTGCGCGCGCGTCGGCGAGTCGCGGCACCACGGCGGCCAATGCATCCGCGTTCATCGTGTGCCACTTGCCCCAGTGCGGGCGCGCGCCGAACGGGGCGAGTGCGGCCTCGATGGCCGGCAGCAGCCCGCGCACGGCGTCGGGGTGATTCGCCCAGGTGAAATGGATCGCGAGTGTGTCGCGACCGTAAGCGCCGCTCAGCCACAGGTCGTCGGCGCGTGCGGTGCGCAGTTCGCTCACCAACACATGCGGGCGGATGTCGTCGGCCAGCAGCCGCACGGCCGCGAGCGCAGCCGCCGCATCCGATCGCGCGATGAAGTACTCGCTCTGAATCTCGTCGCCGTTGCTCGGGGTCGCGTCGAGCCGGAAGTGCGGCAGCCGGTCGCACCACGGGCCCGGGATGCCCAGTTGCTCCGTGAGATTCTCGGTCGACCCGACGAGGGATGCCGTTTCGGTCTGCAGCCGCGCACCGGGGAGGCCGGCGAAGGCGTCGAGGCGGGACTTGACCCAGATGTCGCCCACCTCGTCGCCCCAGGTCGTGAAGACGCTCACGCTGTACCCGGATCCGGTGACCGCGTCGGGGTCGGCGAGGAACGCCTCCCATGACAGCCCCGAGTAGACGTCCTGCCGCATCCGGTAGCTCGGTTCGACCGCGAGGGTGACCCGAACGACGATGCCGAACGCCCCGAGGCCGACAGCGAGCGCCGGGAAGTCCGGGTCGCCGAGGTGCACGTCGGCGAGCGCCCCGGTCGCGTCGACGTACTCGAGCCGACGCACGGCGGTGGGGAGGACGCCGTTGCCGTGACCCGAGCCGTGAGTACCCGTCGCGATCGCGCCGCCGATCGAGATGTGCGGCAGCGACCCGAGGTTGTGCAGAGCCCAGCCGCGGTCTTCGAGCCAACGCGCGAGCACCCCGTACCGGGTGCCCGCCCCGACGGTCACCTCGCGACGCCTTTCGTCGAGAACGGCGTCGGCCGGGACACCGGTGACCGTGACGAGCGTGCCGTCGGTGTCGGCTAGGTCGTTGAACGAGTGCCGCGTGCCGATGGCGCGCACCCGACCGCCGGCC